>CAYUUJ010000130.1:0-6392 GCA_964447845.1 uncultured Anaerolineaceae bacterium | reverse complement strand
TGGCAGTCGGCGTGAAATATACGGGGTTTGTTGTTCCCCTGGTTGGCTTATTGTTGCTTGTGATTTGGGAGAAAGGCTTTTATGAACAGATAAAAAAAGCGGCAGCTTTCTCTGCGCTGACCATCCTAATAAGCTTGCCCTGGTATCTTCGCAATTGGAGTTGGATGGGGAATCCGCTCTATCCTTTTATTTTCGGCGGCCGCTTTTGGGATTCCTTCCTAGCCCAGGCTTACTCTGCATCAGGCTCAGGGATTGGTCTGGATCCCGTTAAACTTGTAAGCCTTCCCCTGACCGCTACGCTTGGCACACAGGACATGAATTTCTTCGATGGGCGCATTGGACCATTCGTGCTGATCTTAGCGCCTCTGGCCTTATGGATATGTTGGGAGGCCCGCCGTGAACAAAATGGACGTCAGTCCGCCTTGCTTGCGATCGCCCTATTCTGTCTTGTCAGTCTCGCCGCCTGGACGGTTGGTGTGATCAATAGTGCAAGTCTTTTCCAAACGCGCTTGCTTCTGCCTACGTTAATTCCGTTTGCTATTCCTCTCGCCCTTGGAATGAACTTCCTTCACCGGTTGGACACTTCACGATTGCAAGTCAGTTTTATAGTGCGGGCCATGCTGGCTTTTGTGGTAGGTGTCAATTTATTTAACCTCAGTTTACAGATCCTGATACGCGATCCGCTTTCTGTATCCATCGGAATCAGCTCACGACAGGCGTACATCGAAAAGCGCCAGCCTGGCTATGCCGAAGCTCTGGCGCTCATGAAGACTGTCCCTGAGGACGCGAAGGTATATTTTCTGTTCGAGCCGCGAAGTTATGGAATAAATATCCATGTTCAGCCGGATGCGATAAACGCCAATTTTGCTCACGATGTTTGGCTTTATCAAACTCCTGAAAAAATTATCGAGGCCTGGCGACAGCAGGGTTATACTCACATACTGCTTTCCAGATCAGGAGCTGATTTTATTTTTCAACATAACAACTTTTCCCCGGGTGGTGAAGAAGCCATCCTTAAACAGGTGGAAATCCAACTTGAATTCCTGGCCGAATCTCAAAGCGGGCGGTACGTGCTTTACAGTATCCCCTGATACACTAAAATATTGATCGATCCGACAAAGTCAATAAACTATTGGCTCACTGGAATTAATGAAAATAGAAATGATCAGATGGCGCGTCGGGAGTACTAAAAACAGCCGGCCAACTACACCACAGCATCAATGATGAGCGCCAAAAAGATGAAGGCCAGATACATACTGGACCAACGGTACATGGTCCAGGCCGTCTTATTTCCCGGAAGTCGCCACACTTGCCAGGCAGTGTATATCAACGACAGACCCAGCAAGATAGCTGAAACAAAATATATGGTGCCTGCCAGGTGCAAGATCGGTAGAAGCAACGTCACCCCCACCAGCTCGAAGGTATATACCAGAATCTGACGCCGTGTTTCCTGCTCACCCCGCACGACCGGCAGCATGGGAACACCGGCACGCTCATAATCCTTGGCACGCACGATCGCCAACGCCCAGAAATGCGGCGGGGTCCACATAAACACGATCGCAAAGAGCAGCCAGGCGGCCAGGCTGAGATGTCCAGTCGCAGCCGCCCAGCCTACCATGGGCGGGATCGCGCCTGCACCACCGCCGATGACAATGTTTTGAACGGTGGCCTTTTTCAGCCACAGGCTGTACACCACCACGTAATAAAAGATACCGGCCAGTGATAATAACGCGGCCAGAGAATTGACAAGCGTCGCAAGAACAAAATAACTCGCCAGGCAGAGACCCAATCCAAAGGCTAGACCTTCTGCCGGGGTCAAACGCGAGTCCGCCAGTGGCCGCTTGGACGTACGCTGCATGCGCTTGTCCAGTTCCCGATCGATATACTGATTCAAAGCACTCGAGCCGCCGGCTGCCAGGGCGCCGCCCAATAATGTCCAGAATGCGAGCCAGAAAGGCGGCCAGGCTTTGCCGCCCACCACCAGGCCTGTATAAGTAGTGACCAGCAACAACGCGACAATCCAGGGCTTGTTCAATGCAAAGAAATCCTTCAAGCGCTGCTGTATATCGAGAGTATCAACTTCACGAGCTTGAGCCGTCTGGATACCTGAAACCAGGATCAAGGCAAATAACGAAAGCCATAATGCGATGGCTGTCACTGAGTGCAACACGACTAGGTCAGTTGGAAAGCCCTTGACCACCTGCATTGCACCGACGAATGACTCGCCGAAAAATAATACGGCGGTAACTGTCGTTAATGGTAAAAGGATGCGATGTTCACGTTGTTCGCGCCAGGCCTGCCTCAACACTAAAATCATAACCAGGGCAGCGATCGCAGCTAGAAACCGGTGGAGCATCGGGAGCCAGCCCAAGGTAGCATCGGGAAAGCAGACCGGCCAGGTTTCACAAGCCGCGGAGGCACCTACCGTCGTCGCGACACGACCCACCAGCGTAAGACCTAAAGTCGAGGCCAGAAGAGTCAGGGTAAGCCGGCTAAAGGACGAGGAAAGCGAGTATTTCATTAATTCATTTCCTGTTTTCGTAAATAGAAAAACGGGTACCCAAAAAATAACATCGCCGCGAATGTGAACCACTGCCCGGCATATCCAAGATGAGGACCCTCGCTCAGCTCGAACTTTGGCTGATAGGCTATCGGAGGCACTTCATCCGTATCGTCTACATCCGGCTGGATGAAGATTGGAAGAATTGGATAGGGAACCTGCCGGCCGATCCTTTCCAAATTGACCATGTTCCATACGTCCAACCGGGTCTGACCGGCAGCCAGAGTAGGATCTGGAACCCCGCCTAGCTCAGCTTCAGCGTGGCCGAGTCGGATTATCCCACTGATCGCGGCCTTCGCAATTTCGTCATATTTCCGCAAATCGGCAGGCGTGGCGTTGCCGTCAGCGGGGATCCAGCCCCGGTCAACCAGCACGGCAGACCCATCGTCCAGAACGAGCGGTGTCAGCAAGTGGTAACCGAGTTGATTCAAGTAATATTGATTCCTCAAGGCTACCTGATTTGCGAAATCGTACCTGCCCTCGACCTGAACGGCACGATACTCCATTTGAGTCAATTCGTCAGGATCGGCAGAGTTCAAAGTCAGTGGCGGCAGGGTCCACATTTCCTGCATGTGGGCATTAAATGCACGACGCTGCACAAGCCGATCCAATTGCCAAATCCCAAGCCGGACACACAAAACCGTCCCCGCGAAGACGAGCAGGGTCGTCAATAACCATCTTCTGGTAAACATCCTCCCGAGGATCAGGAGCATACATCCTCAAGGCTATTGCGCAGCAACCAGCCGCCTTGGAGACAATATCAGACTGTATAAAGCCATCAAGACACCCAGTGGCAGGCCGGTAAACAATATCCCCTTGATACGCGTGCCCATCGTCAACGGCTCATGTACATCCAGCCCGATATATTTGCTGGGCTGGAATGAGCAAGCGTACGCGTAACTATTGACGGAAGCAAGCTCAAGGCTGGCGGATGTGCCGGCAGGAATCCATAGCGGACCCAATTGATGATCGACGGTATCGTCGTTTTTCACGGTCAATATATCGCCGGCGACGAATGAAAGTGAGGCCGGGATGCTTAATGGCTTTTCCCCGCGCGCCACCCGTTCGGCTGTCCCATCGGGTATGACCAGCAGCACTTCCTGCGGAGGCCGGGCTGTTTCCTGGAGGAACAAAAATGTGATCTCGCTGATGGCTGCACCCAGCAATAAACCCAGGGCTATGCAGAATGCAACTCGTTTAACCAATACCTGGCGGGACATAACTTTCTCCCGATATCCTATTTGCTGCGCAGCAAAAGCCGCAGATCGGAAGCCATATCGGCAGCATCCATTTCGTAAGGAAATGTCATTGCAAGGTTTCCATTCTGGTCAATAACATACGTACGGGTTGAATGTGTCTCCCCACCATTCATAACGATCACACCATAATCACTCCAAACCGTTTGCAATTCCTCCGGCGTGCCATACAGACCGAGAAAATCAGGATGGAAATTTGCAAGATAGCTGCCCAATAGTTCCGGTCCATCGTTGGCGGGATCAGTGGTTACGAGCAGGACCTGGATGTCCCTGCTTTCATCTCCGAGCAGATCGAAAGCCTGCCGCAGCTTTGCCATCGTGATCGGGCATTCCTCGGGACAGTTTGTATATCCGAAGTAAACGAGCACGATCTTCCCGCCTGCGTCGCTCAATCGATACGGCTGTCCATGATGGTCGGTTAACCTGATTTCTTTTGCCGCCAGCGGTGGATCGATCACGACACCATGGAATTGCCGGTCATTCCTCAATAAAAATAACAGGCCGGTCGCAGCAAATACAACCAACACCGCAACACCGGCCCAAATCGTTCTACGTTCCACGATAAATTCCTTCTTTCCTGGGTCGTTATAAGGTTGGATATTACAAACGGCCGATCAAATACAAGGCCGGGTAAAAGAAAATCCACACTACGTCTACAAAATGCCAGTAAACCGCAGCCGCTTCCACTGCCCAATGTTTTTCCTCGGAATAGAGGTTCCGCGCACCATTCCGAAGAACGATCAGCAGAAAGATGATACCCGTCAACACATGGAAGGCATGCATGCCGGTCATCATGAAGAATACCGCTCCCGGCGCTCCGTTATCTGGACGAACGCCTTCTTCGATCGCCGTCGGCCATTCGACCCCGACCACACCGAATAAAAACATTAATCCAAGAAGCAGGGTCATCCGCATACCGAAAAGAAATCCCTTCCGGTCTCCATGCTGCATGGCTGTTTCAGCGCGGTTCATAAAAAAAGAAGAGATCAAAAGCACGGCCGTCACGATCAAGCCAAGGAATTGGTTCAGATGAGGCCGGGTCAGACCCAGCAGGTTTATGCGCATGACCATCAAACCTGCAAATACGAATGAGTCAGATAGCAGAAACAGCCAGAGTCCGATGCGATTGGAGCCGGTCTTGTATTTGTAGGAATGGATATCCGGCCCGTCATCGTCATTAAGGCGATAAATATGCATGTAATAGTAGAAAACCAACCCGGCTTTAACAATGGCGACCACCAGCAGTAGAGGTACGGCGTCCATGGCGATCGCGACAAAATATTCCAAGGCCGTCAAAACCGCCAGGTACACAAAGATCACCACGCCCTGGCGCAAGGCCGAGCTTTTGTCAAGAGTGTGTGTCATTGATAAGGATTCCTTCGCCATTATTATTTGTGATCCAAAAATTTCACGTACTGAGAACCCGGCAAGCCATAGTCATAGGGTTCCCCCACTACCTCAAATTCCTGTTCATAATTGTGAAGAGGCATCGGCGAGGGAACCAGCCATTCAGGGGAGCGTGATTCCCAGACGTTTCCGGTTGCCTCTTCGCCACTTTTCATACTCCGGAAGAAATTGATCAGGAAGATCAAAATCGAGAAGGCGATCAGGAACGCCGCGATCGTCATGATCAAGTGATAGATATCAATTCCAAGTCCGGGATCGTAATCTGCGATCCGGCGGCGCATGCCCTGCAGTCCGACATACATCATAAGGAACGTAAGGACGAAAAAGGACGGGGTCATCAGCCAGAAGTGCCATTTACCCAGTTTCTCGCTCATCCTGCGGCCGGTGGCTTTGGGGTACCAATAATAGATGGCTGCAAAGAACGGGAACACAAACCCGCCGAAGATCGTATCGTGGAAGTGGCCGACTACGAAATACGTATCATGGAGGTGAAGGTCAATCGAAACAGCAGCGTTTGGGGGTCCGGTAAGCCCGCCAATCAGGAAGACAAGAATCGCCCCCAGAACGAACAGCATGGCGGTTGGAGTCCGGATCTTGCCCTGCCAGAGGGTTGCCACCCAGGAGAAAAACTTGACGCCGGTCGGCACGGACACGAGCAAGGTAGAGTACATGAATGGGACACGCAGATATTCGTTCATGCCTGAGACGAACATATGATGCGCCCAAACGAGGAAACCCACCAGGGCGATCCCGAGCGAAGACATCGCCACCCAACGATATCCATAAAGCGGCTTCCGTACAAAAACCGGCAGCAGTTCCGAAATGACTCCCAAGCCCGGGAGAACAAAGACGTATACAGCCGGATGCGAATAGAACCAGAACATGTGTTGGAACAGGACCGGATTGCCGCCTTTGGTCGGGTCGAAGAATCCCATCCCGAACAGGCGTTGGAATATGACTAACTGGAAGGATAAGCCGATCAATTGGGTTGCGGTCAATGCGATCAAAGAGGTGGCGATCGCGGCCCACACAAATATCGGCAGTCTGAAAGCCGTCATACCCCTGGCGCGCAAACGCAAAACGGTCACGATCACATTCAACGAGCCGAGGATTGAGGACCAACCCGCTGTGAACACACCCAGGAAGAACATCTGCATTCCCAACGGAGC
>CAYUUJ010000129.1:0-6503 GCA_964447845.1 uncultured Anaerolineaceae bacterium | reverse complement strand
TGTCCACAAACTCGAAAACCATGTCCATCTCAGCCGGCACAACCAACCGATCTGAGACAATCGCCCGGCGAGAAGGGTCGAGGGGGGAAATTGAGTTCGTATCCACCACGGGCTCGATGATGAGGATCGGTGGATCGCCCTTCAAATCATCTAAAAACCCCGTTATTTTTCCCTCACTGGTATAACCCGGCATAAATAAAGGATATTGAAAAATATATTTACTGGGCGCTGTGCGGCGGGCGAGAAAATTTATCCACACGTCATTGCCCCATACCAGCACCTTGTCGCCCGGTTCGGTCTGGCTCCTCACATATCGAATAATGGCGCTATCCGCCTCTATCCCTTGCGCGCGGCTGTAAGTAAAGTGGGAGAATAAACTTTGAATCGATCCAAGAACCGGAAGGGTGGTGAAAAACAGGCAAAAAATTGCTGCCCCATAGCTCAGATAGGTTGGCGTTCGCTTTAACCATTTGTTGAAGGGGAGAAAATTCGATGCGGCGGATGCGCCGATCAGCAGACCAATAAATGGTGTCCAGGTTATGAAATAGTGCAATAAAAATCGGCCGGAGGCCGAAGCAAATAATATCTCGATCGGCCACCCGATCAGGAGAAACAGCATGAAATTTTCGCTCGCGGTCCGGGATTCCCGCTCGGGCCTTCTGTTTCCTAACAAGAACGAAAACAGGACCAGAATGTATCCAATTAAAGGCAACCAATACACCATGGGAGCTGCGCGAACAAACAATTCGAATGGATTGTAGACATTTTCCTTTTGACGGTAGATCAGGTTGTAAGTCACCACAGCGTCGAACGCATCCGGCAGAGCGCCTTTCAAAAAAAGCCAGAGCGCGAAAACGGTCAAAACAGAGCTCGCGCCCAAAGTGATAAATCCGATGCGGACAAGACTTCGCCGAACCAGGCCTGCCTGAATGCCTAAAACCAACTCGACGACCACGATACCGGCCTGGATCCCGATCAGGTTGGGTCGGAGCATAAAGCCAAGTCCGGCCAGTAATCCGATTCCAAAATAATATCCGCGGTCGCGCGGACTATTTCCAACTGCCAGCCACAGATACAACGCCGCAACACCGAATAACAAACTAAAGGTTTCCGTATAGTTAGAATCCAGGAAATGGTGATAAGACCCTAGTTGAAAGATCCCAAAAGCCCAAATCCCCACGGACAGCAGCGAAATAGGAATCCCCCACAGGCGTCGACCGATCAAAAATAAACCAACGGCCGTCAAGGTCATAAATATGAATTCAACCAGCCAAACTCCCCATCGGGACCCATCCACCGCCAGCAAGCCGATTGCATTGATGACGTATATCAAGGGACCTTTATGGTCCCAAAAATCCACGTAGGGTGATTTCCCGGCCAAGAGCTCTCTGCCACCATAAAGGAACACACCATTATCCTGACCCGGCAGACGATCGAGGGGATTGCTGGGGAGCATCAAAAGTACGATCAACCACACCAGGATGATCGCAGCAACCAAAAGCTCGCCCTTCTTCAAATTAGGCATATTCGATTAAGAACAACGGTTTTTACTGGAAAGAGGTACATTATTGACACGGCATTTCCGATGACGCGTTTGCAGTCAACCGATATATTACCGCGTCTTTTAAATCGGTTTGAACACAATAGTTCTGGTTAATATAATCGAAGATTGCGCCCATTTCGACGGGCAAGTTTGATTCTGGGAATGGTCCGGTTTGGTCTAACAAGGCTGACAGCGGCGGAATTTCATTTTGATCCACGTCTTTTATTCCAACGATCAGTACAGGCGGTCGCCTCTGAATGTCAGCTAGAAATTCGTTCGCCCGGGCTGGATTGCTATAACCGCGCATGAACAACGGGTACTGGTAAACATACCGGGTGGGGGATCCTCGCTCGGCCAAGAAATTGATCCAGACGTCGTTTCCCCAAACCAAGACCAGATCACCCGGTGATGTATTCGCTTCCACATATTTCACCACGGCACCTTCCGCCTGCACCTCTTCGGCTCGGTGAAATATCAATGTTTTTGCTTTGCGTAGATATCCAGTTGTCTCAGAACTATTACCGACCAACAACAAGACGATCGACAGAAGTGGCAAAAATACCATGGAATGAGACTCAAATCTATCTTTCAAGATAGGAATAACGACTAAAACAGCCGGGGCTGCCAACAACCCCAAATATGGAATCCAGGGGATGAAATAATGCGGGTATAAACGTCCCGATATCGCAGTCAGGAGCATCTCAACCGGGAAACCGATGAGCAAGAGCAATATAAATGCGGAAACCGGGGGTTGGAATTTGTGGATATCATGATTCCGAATGAAATAAATCAGAAGCACAAGATAGCCGGCCAGGTGCATCCATCCAAACAGGTTAAGCCCCCAGGCGAGCACATCAGCGGAGCTCAGGTTGCCGCTCTGAGTGTAAAAAAAGTTATACACAAAGACGGCATCAATGAAATCGGGAAACGCGCCAAGAACAGCCAGCCATAATCCAGCTGCGAACAGGATCGCCACGACGCCGGCCAGTAATAATAGTACCCGCTTAAAAGCTTCCCTCGATCTCTTCACCCATACTCCTCTCACGATCTCAACGAGTACGAGGCTGATCATGATTGCAACATTATTCGGACGCAGCAAAAAACCAAGCGCCCCCAACAGTCCGGCAAAAACATAGAAATGGCGTCTCCCTGGAAGTTCACCAGCTTTAACCCACAATAGAATTGCGAACACGTTGAAAAGGATGGTGTATGTTTCCGTGAAATTTGAGTCCTGAAAATGGTAGGAACCGGCTTTATACACTCCATATCCCCAAAAACACAAGCTCACAAATCCCCCGAGGAATCCCCAATGGTCTCTATTCAGTCGATATATTCCATATGCCGAGAGGAGCATGAAGACAAATTCCAGGCTCCAAACGCCCCAGCGCAGGCCCTGACCCAGAAACAAACCAAGCGCATTAATAATATAGATCAAAGGACCTTTATGATCCCAGAAATCAACATATGGGGCATTGCCCAGAAGGATCTGCTGTCCCCCATAAAGAAATACACCGTTATCCCGACCGGGCAGACTATCCAGGGGATTGCTGGGGAACATCAGGATTGCCGTCAGCATGGCAATCAGGACGAGGATCAAGACGTTATGCATCTGGCTCCTCAGCCGGGACGGAACTTTAGTTTCCATACAGAATTGAATTTTTTCGTCGGTATATATGCTTCACGGCTCGGGTGATCCTGAAAAACTACCTGCCGATATAACGATAGAAAAATGAGTTTGGATCACCGATCCGTTGCAAAACGATCTGGCGGGCATTTGCCTCGCCCGTAGTGGCTACCGACGATAATTCCGGCGGGCCAAAATGATATTTGAGAAAGGAATCCGAGATCCCCAGGATTGCAGGGTAAAAACCAATGATCAAGACTGACAGGATCAGTGCATACAGAAAATTCTGCCGGATGCGAACCCGCAAACTGGCATCTGCCAGAACTTTGGCAATGAATGACCAGAAAATAAACAGCGAGGGGATCGATGCCCGCATTACCAGATCGTTGTAGATCCCGATCGAAAACAGGGGCAGGACAAATAAAACGATCAGGCTGATAGAAAACAGGTAAACCTGGGGAGGCGCGATTTTGAATTCCTGGGTTATGCGCTCCATCCAATTTAAGCGCAAGGAGGAAAAATCGGAGCTTCCCGGTTTCGAAGGTCGCGCCTGGATTCCCAACCGGATCAACGCGAGCGTCAAGCCACCCAACAGAGCAAATTCTAAAAACCAAAAAGCCAGCAGATAATTCAAGTAACGGCCTTGATCCTCCGCCATCTGCCAGATAAAACCGATTGGGAATTGAAATTGATTTGCGCCAATGTACAGAATATGTACACCGGCGATCCAAAGCGATAGGAAGTTAAGCAAAAGAACCCATCTATTTAGTAAATAATTACACGCGGGTGAAAAGAAGCAATGGATCAGAGACAGGATCAGAAACGGAGCCGCGCCAAGGACTCCGAACGGGCTCCAGATAACGGATGAGGCGACGGTTAAACCCACATACTTCCAGCCTGCGGCCTCATAATACGTCTCCCCGACCAGGCCAGTAATAAGCCAGGCGGCGATCGCCTGCTGAGGCACCCAATAAATAAGCGAGGTATTGCTCGAATATTGAAAAAATCCGGCCCACCATTCGTTCTCATTGCTGAAACGAAATTGATCATTTCTCAGAAAGCTCAGCCCGAAAAGATCCAACCCACCAGCCAGGCAGAAAATGAACGTAATTCCCAGGATTATTCCAGGCTTGGTGCTCAGGTCGATCCGGGTCAGGCGCAGGAACCAAAAAAAACACAGAACAATCCCCAACCACGTCCAGGCGAACAGGGCAAGGTTGGCAAAATCCCACCCGAAACTTTTCCCTAGTAACGCCGCCGGAAGGTAATAAGCAAGGTAATAAACCACACGTCCTTGAATAGCATCGATCGAAACCGTGGTCGGCCACGTCTGGAAGATCAAGTCCTTAAACAACGCATTGCTGGCTCTGTAGTCCTGGTTCTGGAATCCAAAGCCAGCCACGCCGGAAAAGAACAACCAGACTGTGATCAGGCTCAGGCCAACAAAAATATATGCCAGTACTTTTTTTGAATGTGGGCGGACCAACCAGGACCGATAAGTTTGAGCTGCAGCGCGCAGGCTTCGATAGAGATCATTCAATGAAACCCAGGCGAAAATCCCAAGTAGCAGAAGTGTGATAGCGGCAAAAGGCATTCGCAGCCAGCCGAACGCGAACAAGAACGCCGGCAAAGTCAAATAAAGCGCTGTACTGGGTATTAATACAGATAAACGCGAATCGTTGGATCTCATTTAATTCTACAGACTATATTTTCATCAAACCCAGAGTAATCTTCTCTCCATCGAATTCATCCTCGACAATAGCTGCATCCTTTGGAGGCTTGGCAAATGAAAGCTTGGACGTCAGGGTTTCCGTGGTGATGTAATCCCGGTGCGCCTCAAGCGCGGACTTCAGGCCGGGGGAGGCTTGCACGAACAAATTTATCCGATCGGCTACATCCAGGTTCGTACTCTTGCGCAGATCCTGCACCCGGCGGACAAACTCACGCGCCTGACCCTCGCGAACCAACTCCGGCGTCAGCTCAGTGACGAGTGCAGCTAGGTACGCGCCTTCCTCCGCCACGGCAAACCCTTCGCGCGCCTGAGCCTTAACCTCCACCTCATCCTGCTCGATTTCGTATTCGCCGTCATCCAACCGGACATTTAATGGCTGGCCCGCATGGAAGGTACGAGCCACTTCCTCCGGATTTAATGCCAGAATCGCCTTCTGCAAGGTTGGAAATTTGTTTCCATATTTTTGTCCCAGCTGCTTAGGCAATGGCTTGACCGCGTGTGAGACTGCTTCCGTGGCTGCATCCAGCAGGCGCACTTTTTTCACATTAAGTTCATCTGCGATGATCTCGGCGTATGTTTCCACAGCCTTCCGTTCGGTCGCGTTGCCGACGGAGAAGGCGGCTTCTGCCAGAGGTTGGCGGACCTTGCGATTAGCCTTCTGCCGGGCTGCATGGCCCAGCGAAACCAATCGCATGATCAGGTCCATGTCGCGGTTCAGCGCCTCATCAATGAATTCGGGCATGGTTTCGGGCCACTTGGCCAGATGTACCGATTCAGCAGCCGATTCGTCCACGGATCGTACCAGGTTCTGATAAAGCTCTTCCGCGATGAACGGCATCGCCGGCGCGAGCAATTTCGCCACCACAACCAGCGCGCCGTACAGCGTGGAATACGCCGCCTGCTTGTCCGAATCTGATACGTTTTTCCAGAAACGACGGCGGGAGCGACGCACATACCACGTCGATAGTTTTTCCACGAAAGCTTCCAACGGGCGGGTCGCGCCGATCACGTCGTAACGCTCATACGCTTCGGTTACATCGCGAACCAGGACGTTCAGCTCCGAAATTACCCACCGATCCAGATCACTCGCAACCATGGGTATCGTCGAAACCTGCGGCTTATCCAGATTGGCATACGTCACAAAAAAGGAATATACATTCCAAAGCGTTAGCGTAAAGCCCCGGATCACCTCTCCCACCAGATCGGTGGAGAAGCGGCGTTCCTGCCCGGGCGGGGTGGCGGTATACAGATACCAGCGGAAGGCGTCCGCGCCGTGCAGGTTGAGCACATCCTCAGGCAGGATGATATTCCCCTTGGACTTGGACATTTTCTGTCCCTCGCCATCCAGGATCAATCCGAGGCAGATCACATTCTTGAAAGATACCGAGTCGAAGAGCAGCGTGCTGATCGCGTGCAAAGAATAGAACCAGCCCCGTGTTTGATCGACCGCTTCGCAAATGTAATCGGCTGGATATTGCAGTTCAAATTTTTCCTTATTCTCGAACGGATAGTGCCACTGCGCAACCGGCATCGACCCTGAATCGAACCACACATCGATCAGATCCGGGACACGCTGTATTTTCCCGCCGCACTCGGCGCACGGC
>CAYUUJ010000128.1:3121-6513 GCA_964447845.1 uncultured Anaerolineaceae bacterium | reverse complement strand
CAGCCGCACAAACGATGGCGGAAGGCCAATTCAACCGGCTTTACATGTTAGGCCTCGCCAAACGCGCAAGAGCGGAGGGGGTTAAACTTCTTGAGATTTATAGAGCAAAGGAAACATCTCAGCATCGCCCAGAATCCGAAGCCCTGATTGGCACCAAAATCGCGGTCGACGAAGTAGATGCCCAATTAAAGGAAACGCAGGCAAGCTTCAAGAGTCCGCTGGTCCAGCCTAATTCAGGAATCAGCCTGAAACTGCCTTAATGCTTAAGAAAAAAGCCGGCTAATTGCCGGCCTTTTTTGTTTACACCAACCGCTCGCTGAATGGCGGATAAGGATCTTCTCGAACTTGCCTCTCGTAATCATCGCGATACTTTGTGCAATCCATGAGCTCATAAAAGAATTTCTTCCGAATTCTCATCTGCTTACAGATTCTATTTTCGAGAGCGGGTCCGATATCTTTTTTATTATGAGAGATTTTAGTCCGAATCGTCGGTAACTCGTTAAGTTGCAGCTCAAACCACCGATGGTCCGAGTTGAGGGCTGCCATCTGCAATTTTGTTTTCAGCATTCCCTCAATCTCTGTTGGCTTGTACGTCATCAAGACCCCATGAAGACTTAGAATGAATGTAGGTTTGGAGATATTCGAGTTGCTTCTTATCATGCACGTTCTCTGTAGAACTCGCCTCAGCAAACCGGTAAAATTCAATCAAAGATAAAACATAGTCATGGATCGCATCCGATTGATCATCTCCGGATCCATATACTAGAAAAAGGTCGTCACTGACAACATATGATCCGTCCGCATCTCGCTCAATATTAATAGGGAAAGGTTGGATGACGATCAATTCTCCTGGAATCTCTCCAAAAAGATGCACTTGGATCGGTGCGATCCTAACCACAAAACGTGCCCGTTCAGTAGGCAAGTTAGATTTTCCGAAATATGGAGAAGTATAGGAATCCGCTGATGCAGCAAAAATTCCAGCGTTCATTTTTTCTCCTTCTTAGACTCTGCTACGAATGTCATAGATTGATTTAGATTATCGGTGAATGCTTTGACGAAATCTGGCATCTTATCTGCAGCGACAATAATTTGAGCTACACATTTCGCCTTCATTGACTTAAGGTTTTTCACCTGCGCTACGATTTGTTCAGGTTCCCCAAGAATTATGGGAGGTTTTACTTCGAAGAATGAAATGAGAAACTCATTTTCTGCTCTTTGGACAACCATATTTGTGGCATATCTAGCCACTAGATCATCTGGAACATTCCATTCCAATGGAAGGAGTACAGAGCGTTCGGATTCTTTCTTAGGCATTTTACCGGCCCTCTTTCCTTGACTTCACTCCAAAACCGTCACAAAAAGGATGATTGTGCAAGTTCTCACACTATTATACCGGGTAAATAGGGGAAAATTCCGTTAGATTTTCATTATAAGCTGGTTTGCGAATCGATGGCTAGCAATACTTTTTCGTAAAAAAAGTCCTTCCTATATCGCCCGATCTTCCCCGGCGGGGGGCAAAGTTGTAGGTCTTCATCCGACGCCCCCGTG
The DNA here is from genome assembly GCA_964447845.1 of uncultured Anaerolineaceae bacterium. Classification (GTDB taxonomy): domain Bacteria; phylum Chloroflexota; class Anaerolineae; order Anaerolineales; family Villigracilaceae; genus DASXQN01. Next base: position 4,965 of record CAYUUJ010000128.1, on the reverse strand, counting down.
GGGGCACTTCGTTACGGGAAGCAAAATGCAGAACGCAGCCACCCACAAGGTGGCATTTTTCTTTAATAGCCCTTCAACCGCCAAAAATACTTAACGTGAATTACGATAAAAATCCGTGTAAATCCGCCGAAGGATCCGTGGCTAAAAAATGGATTTATCCGCCTACCCAAACGACCAGTCTTTCAACCCTGCATTCAGGCGATGCGGGAAAAGGACGCGGCTCTTACAATGCTCCTATAGTCTCATGATATAAAAGGAGCAACTCAATGACTGACATCAAATCCCTTTCCGATGGTCTCACCGCTGCAGTCGAAACTGCGGCCAAATACACCCTGCTGGTGGACGCGCGCAAACGCTATCCCGCCAGCGGCATCGCCTACGCCGAAGACCTGGTGCTGACCGCCGATCACGTGGTGACCCGCGAAGACGAGATCCGCATCGGCTTGCCGGACGGCAAATCGCTGCCCGCCACGCTCGCCGGCCGCGACCCGGGCAGTGACCTGGCCCTACTGCGTCTGAGTGAAAAAGCCCTCACACCCGCCAAGACAGCCAAGTCGCCTAAAGTCGGGCAGATCGTTCTGGCGGTCGGCCGCCCGTCCGAGGCCGGCATGCAAGCCTCTTTCGGTATCATCACCTCCATCGGCGGCCCGGCCCGCACATGGCGCGGCGGCCTGCTCGATCAATTTCTGCACACTGAAACAGTTCCCTATCCCGGCTTCTCGGGCGGACCATTGGTCAGTGCGGAAGGTGATGTGCTTGGCCTTAACACCTCCGGTCTGACGCGCGGCGAAGCGCTCACAATTCCTGTCAGCGTCGGATGGTCGATCGCCGAGTCGCTCGCCAAGCACGGCACCGTCAAGCGCGGCTATCTGGGCGTGCGCACGCAGCCCGTTGAATCAGGTCTGCTGGTGCTGTGGCTCGAAAAAGACGGGCCTGCAGAGAAAAGCGGTTTGCTGATCGGCGATATCCTGGTACGCGTCAACGGCCAGCCGCAAAAAGATGCGGACGACCTGTTCGGCGCCTTGATTTCCGATGTGGTCGGTAAAAAAGTGGACGTGGACGTCCTGCGCGGCGGCCAGCCTCACAGCTTGAAAGTGACCGTGGGCGAGAGAAAATAATTTGACCCGTGTCCTGCTGATCGCGCCCATCCCTGCTTTACGCCTCGGACTGCGCGCGCTGCTCGCCGACTCAGAGATCGAGATCCTCGGCGAAGCCGACCGGCTGGACTCCCCCGACTTGATCGACGCGGAGGCCGACGTATTAATTTACGCTTCGGCCACCGCGTCGATTCCGGACCTGCAAACTGCTCCCGTTACCGCGGCCGCGTTCCTGCTCCTGACGGATGACCCGCAAAGCCTGCCAGCCCTGACGCGCTCGCGCCAGATATGGGGCGTGCTCTCGTTAGACTCGTCCCGTGAGGAATTGCTTTCCGCCCTGCATGCGCTGTCGGAGGGATTAATTGTCGGCTCGCTGCCATTGTTGGAATCTTTATTGAATCCGCGTTCACTTTCGCTCGCAGACTCCGAATCCCCACCCTTGAGCGAACGGGAGATCGAAGTGCTCGAACTGCTCGCCCAGGGTTTGGCAAACAAACAGATCGCCGCCGCGCTGGGCATCAGCGAACACACCGCGAAATTCCACGTCTCGTCGATCTATACAAAACTGAATGTCACCAACCGCGCCGAAGCCGTCCGACAGGGTGTGCGGCGTGGACTGATCGCGATATGAGTGTAGTCGGCGCCGCGTAGCGTCTTACGCCAACGGACGCATTACACTTAAAGATATATTTGAAACGCGAAAAGCGCGAAACCGGCGAATGGCGCGCAGCCTCAAGAGCTTTTTGC
>CAYUUJ010000128.1:0-3021 GCA_964447845.1 uncultured Anaerolineaceae bacterium | reverse complement strand
GAAACGCGAAAAGCGCGAAACCGGCGAATGGCGCGCAGCCTCAAGAGCTTTTTGCGGTATTCGCTTTTTTCGCGCAATTCGCGTTAAAGTTCGTCTGCTCTAACTCGTTTGGGAGGTCGTATTTTGGACCTGATACGGGATCAACATCAGAAAACCGATGGCGATCACGATCTCGCCGATCAAAACCCCGCTGGCCTGCCATGGTCCGAAATATGGAACGTCCGGCAGGAAATGCGAACCCATCCCGAATACGTCCGCCATCCCGGCGAAGACGGCGATCACATACCCCGTGCTGACCAACCGCAAACCGATATCGGCCAGGATCGTGCGCTGCATCCCCTTCCACAAGGCCAGCAGTCCGGTATATCCACCGATGCATATGATCGCCAATCCGACCAGGAACGCGGCGATCTGCACAAAACCCACCACCGGGCTGCGGTCCCAGCCGAACCAGTTGGGTTTTGCTCCCACCATGAAAACAAATAAACCGAATAATGTGAAGACCAATCCCGTCCGTATGCGCACTCGCGAGGGCGTCGGGAAGCGGGGACTATCGGACCGGATCAGTTCCGGTGTTTGGATCTGTTCATTCATCAAGCAGGCAATTCTCTTTCCAGGCGGGTCAGCCAGTTTTTAGCAAAGATGTTTTCCACATCCGTTTCAGAATAACCGCGCGCAGTCAACATGGGCGCCAGGATCTGCAAATCTGCGATCGTATCGATTTCCGGAGGTACGGATTGTATCCCAAAGCCGCCGTCAAAATCCGTGCCCAGACCGGTATGCAGCGAATCGCCGGCCAGTTGACAGATATGGTCAATGTGCGGGAGCAGGTCCGCCAAATGGACTTCTTCGCGCCGGCTGGATTGACGCGTCCAGCCCGGTTTCAGAAAGACATTGTAAGGCACCACCCCCACCACCCCATCGCGCTCGATCACACCGCGCAGGACACGGTCGGAGAACTGACGATTGGTCGGGTAATCAGGCAGCAACGACAGGCAATTTCCGTGTGTGGCAACCACCGGACCCTGATAAGAATCCAGGGCTTCCAGCGCGGCCGGTTCGTCCATGTGGCTGAGATCCAGGAAGAAATTGAAATCCGCCATGGCTGCTAGTAAACCGCGCCCGTCGTCCGTGAGAGGACCGGGCTCCTGGGTGCCGCCGCAGAAGCGCGTCCCCGCCCAGGCAGGGCCGATCAAGCGGACTCCCAACTCATGCCATTCGGATAATTCGTCCAGGGAGCGAATGCCGTCACCACCCTCCATCAGGACGACCATGCCGACCGGATGACCTTCTTCGCTGGGAGAAGACCACTCGTCCAGGACCAGTTTCAGGTCCGGGCCGGAGGCGATCAGGCGGAATTTATCGGGATGAGAATCGGTCAGGCGATGATACGCCATTAACTGGTCGTGATACAGGCGGTGCGCCTGCTCATAATTATCGTAGAACTGCGTTTCCGACTCATACAGCCGGTGGCGCAGCGGTGCGACGAAGAGCGTCGAAAAGATCACGGCCACCTGGCCGCGTTGGTATTCGGGCCAGCCCAGCATCGAATCGCCGTTCTGTTCGACTACTTTTGTGCCTGCTTCGAGGCGCCGGGTTTCATGCGCGGAACGGGTATAGTCACGCCCGAAGGAAAGCATATTCCAGGCCAGGTCGTTATGGGAATCGACGATAAGCGGCATGGGACGATAAAGAGCGTGGGCTTTGCAGCGCCACGCTCCCTGGGTTTACTCTTCCTTCGCCTCGTCGGTTTCGTCGGGCGGTGGTTCGAAGGGATTTTCGCTCTCGCTCTGGAATCCCTCGCTGAGCATTTTGAAATCTTTATCGGCAAAGGCGGCCGAGTCAACCTTGCGCAAGCTGAGCCCTATGCGGTGTTGCTCGGGGTCGATGCGGATGACGCGCAGAGTCTTGACGTCGCCCTCTTTGATCACTTCCTTGGGATGCTCGATGCGCTGGTCGCTGATCTCGGAAATATGGATCAGGCCTTCGATATCGCCCTCCAGGCGGGCAAAAGCGCCGAACTTTGTCAGGCGTGTGATGGCGCCTTCCACAAGCTGGCCGACGCTGTATTTCGCCACGCGATCTTTCCATGGATCGTCCTGCAGAGCGCGCATGGAGAGTCCGATACGCCGTTTTTCACGGTCGATGTTTATGACCTTGACTTTGACTTCCTGCCCCACCTCGAGCATCTCGCGCGGGTGCTGGATGCGATCCCAGGAGAGCTCCGAAAGATGGACCAGGCCGTCCGCGCCGTTGATGTTGACGAAGGCGCCGAAGTCCGCCAGGCTGGTGACCCGCCCGGTGTAGACCTTGCCTTCTTCAAGCTCGTTGATTACGCGTTCTTTGATGGAAGCGCGCGATTCGGTGGTGGCGGCTCGTTCGGAGAGGATCAACCTGCGGCGCTCGCGGTCCACCTCAATAATACGGACGGAGATCGGCTCTCCCACCATCTTCTGCCAGCGTTGTTCCGGCGTGTCCCCGCTGGACATGCTGCGGCGCATGGCGCTGACCTGGGAGGCCGGCACAAAACCGCGCAAACCGCCGACCGGCACGATCAAACCGCCTTTATTGAAACCGATGATCTTGCTTTCGATCACGGTCTCTTCGGCGATCATCTTTTCAACGTTTTCCCAGGAGATCTGCTCTTGTGCGCGCTTGAAAGACAGCACCACGTTCCCGTTCGGGTCTTCCGGGTTGACTACGTAGACGTTGATTTCCTGTCCGACGTGCAACTCGGCGCGTTCTTCCTCTGTTAATTGTTCCAGCTCGCGACCGGAGATGACACCCTCAGATTTGGCGCCAATACTCACCAGGATCTGGGTGGGGCTGAGCGTGGCGATCGTTCCTTTGCGAATTTCACCTGTCTGCGGTAAATCTACGTTGAGAGATTCACTCTCCAGAAGCGATTCCATGCTTTGATTGTTATTCTGCTCACCCTGCTGGCTCGCGGCAGCGTCCCCCTGCCCTGGCAGGTCTTCATTCTGATCCATCACTGGCTTGACTCCGAATACGAAAATGTAG
>CAYUUJ010000127.1:0-6522 GCA_964447845.1 uncultured Anaerolineaceae bacterium | reverse complement strand
ACACAGGCCATGGAAACGCCGCTGGTCCTGTGTTTGATGGCCGCCTCCTGGTATGCCTGGACTACCGGAAAAATGAAGTGGGTGGGTTTTTTAGCCGGTCTGCTGCTTTGGGTCCGGGTTGACATTGTCTTCTGGCCGGTTACTCTCGCGGTTGTGAGTGCGCTGTCCAATCCAAGACAGGCTTTGCAAATCCTGGTCTTTACAGCGATCACTTATCTGCCGTGGGTGGTCTTCGCCGCACTGTATTTCGGCTCGCCGGTTCCCCATACGATCCTCGCGAAGTGGGTGGCGTACAGCCGATTGAATGAGACCTCCTACCTGTCCCATTTACTTGTCATCCTCAGGTACCTGTCCCCGTTTGACCTGCCGCAAAAACTCCAACTCCTGGGTCCGCTCCTGGTTTGGAGCATGATCGGTTGGGCAGCCTGGCAGGCTCGTTTATTCCAAAACAAACCACTCCTGGTTTTGTTCATCTTCGTGGCCATCGAGATCGCGCGCCTCACTTTAACCCGCGCCACATTTTTCAACCGCTATTTCATACCCGAGCTTTGGGCAACCTTGATATTGTTTGGCCTGGGATTGGGTTCCTTCTGGGATCAACTTGCCTCCACCCGAAAAGCAAAGCTCCTGCTGGCCGCTTCCCTGGTGTTCGCTCTTTTTACCATTATCGGAGCAGGCATCCAGACCGCCAAATCCGTACAGGGAAAACAGGCGCACAGGTTCGATGGATCGCTTAAACAAATTGGATTATGGTTGAATCTAAATACTGCGCCTCAAAGCACGGTCCTGTTGGAACCGCTCGGCTACGTCGGCTATTATTCTGATCGCATCATGATCGACGAAGTGGGCCTGGTCTCGCCGGCCGTCGTGGATCTCAAACTTCAAGGCATCGGATCCGAGCAGTACGCTTCCATTTTCCACCCGGATTATCTTGTGTTACATTGCGATGATTCTCTGCGCATACAGAAAGATCCGGAAACCGAGCTGGCCAGGAATTACAACCTGGTCAGGGAGTTCAATCCACTGGCTTTCGATCCTGAAAATCGATTTCTACCTGATCCCAACGGTCTGGCGCGCGCTTCCTGCTATCAAATCTGGCAAAGAGGAAATTAAGGTTCGGGGAGGATTGCGCGCCGGACCGCCTGGCGGTACCATTCAGACTGACCTCATACGATTGACCGGGAGGGCAGCATGCCCGAATCTTCGCTTTCCAAAAAAATGAAGCTCAAGCCCGGTTTGCGCGCAGCCATCCTCGGCGCGCCGGCGGGTTATTTGAACGAACTCAAGCCGCTCCCTGAAAAAGTACAGGTAGTCGAGAAGCTGGACGGGCAGTTCGACTGGATCCAACTCTTCGTCAAGACGCGCGCCGAGATGGAGTCACAGCTCAAGCAAGCCGTGCGCGCGCTCAAGCCTGAGTCGATGTTGTGGATCTCGTTCCCGAAGGGCACTTCCAGGATCCAGACCGACCTGACGCGTGACAAAGGCTGGGATATTCTAAAAACGATCGACTTGAAATGGGTCAACCTGATCTCGGTCAACGAGACCTGGTCCGCGTTCGCGCTCCGGCTGTACAAACCGGGCGAACAGAAACAGGAATTCCGCTAGAGATTCTTAATTCCTTTGTACACGGAACCTTCGGCGGATTAAGCGGAGTTTCACGGAAAAAAACTTAAAAAGCAGCCCTTTTCCGTTTACACCAAGATTTAAGAAACAATCATATAAATCATCTGGAATATATTCAGGAGAAGTGAATATGAATAATGAGCTGCAGAACAAGAAGGAACTTCTGCTAGAGGTCTTTACCCGAACCGCTTCGAGCTATGCGGACATCCGTTACTTCCCGATCTGCGGGGAATGGCTGGTGGAGACGGCTCAGATTCCCGAGGATTCACATGTGCTGGATGTGGCGAGCGGACGCGGCGCGGTACTTTTTCCCGCCGCGGCACGCGTAGGGACGGCTGGTCGGGTGATCGGCACTGACCTGGCAGACGGCATGGCGCGTGAGACTGGCGCGGAGATCCAAAGGCGCGGTCTGAAACAAGCGGAGACGCACCAAATGGATGCGGAGCACTTGAAGTTCTCTGAGGCATCCTTTGATTTTGTCTTGTGCGGCTTTTCGCTGCAGTTCTTCCCGCATCTCGACCAGGCCCTCTCTGAATTCCGGCGAGTCCTCAAGCCCGCTGGGCAGGCCACTGTCACGACCTGGGGAGTGGATGACGCGCGTTGGGATTGGTTCCAGGATCTGCGCAAGGAGCATGGGGCCGTGCTTAAACTGGGTTCGCAAAGCCTGGATCATCCGGATGAGATCCGAGGATGGTTCTCGCAGGCCGGCTTTGGCGATATCGAGATCAGCACAAAAGAGATGGATATGGTCTACAAGGATGGAGAAGAGTGGTGGAACGTCGAGTGGTCGATCTCGGGGCGCGCCGGGCTGGAGAAACTAAGCCCGGAGTCACTGAAACAATTTAAAGCCGAAGCATTCCAGAAATTGCAGTCCCAAAAGCAGGCGGACGGCTATCACTACACATTGAAGGCTTTTTGCACGACCGCAAGAAAAGTTTAACAATGTGCGACGCACCTTGAAGGTGCGTCGCACATATACACATATAAGGAGTTAAGGATGTGCCGAAGTATTAAACCCTTGCGTTTGCCCGATGGGCATGCCACACAAGAACAGATCACCGAGGCTGCGCTGCAATATGTCCGTAAAGTGAGCGGCTATCGCAAGCCCTCGCGTCTTAACCAGGAGGCCTTTGACGCGGCCGTGCTGGAGGTGGCGAAAGCAACCCACAAGATGCTGGATAGTCTCAGCGCCGGCCACGTGAAGCATAAGCATTCGCATGTTTAGCGTTACGCAGGATTGGAAGTCCGCTTTTCCGGATGCGCACGCCGGAATTCTGGCACTGCGCGCGGTCGCCAACCCGGGTATGAATGAAGATCTGGAGAAACGGAAAAGGGAATTGGAGGCTGAGCTGCGAGCGCGTTTCGAAGATGCAGATCGCAAGGCCATCGATATGCTCACATCCATCCAGGCCTACGAGGCATATTACAAGCCGTTTAAAAAGACCTACCACGTTCGGCACCAGGTCGAATCCATCGTCTTCAAAGGACGCAGTATCCCAAGCACGGCGGCTTTGGTGGAAGCCATGTTCATGGCGGAGGTGAAGAACCAGCTTTTAACCGCCGGCCATGATCTGGATACGCTGCAACTGCCGATCACATTGAATGTTTCGGATGGAAGCGAACTTTATACATTATTGCGCGGCGAAGAGCAGGTTCTGAAAGCGGGGGATATGTTCATGGCGGACCAACTGGGAGTCATTTCAAGCATTCTTTATGGACCGGATCAGCGCACCCGCATCACAACCGGGACTGCGAACGTCCTGTTCGCGGTCTATGCTCCGGATGGGATCGATCCGCAAGCTGTAATGGGGCATCTGCAAGACATTCGCGACAACGTCTTGATCGTCTCGCCGGGCGCCCAAGTGGAGCTACTCGAAGTTTTTGGTTCTTCACCAACACCAGCTTGACATTCGAGCCGGAAACTCTTATACTGATCAATATAGAACATATTTTCTGTTAAAGGAGAGTGCGGTATGAATTATTCGAAGGTAAATTTCCTGGCCATCCTGGTCGCCACCGTCCTCTACATGGGACTGGGCGCGCTGTGGTATGGCCCCCTGTTCAGCGAGCCCTGGATGGAGCTGGTCGACATGACCGCCGAGCAAGCCCAGCAAAGCACGAGTCCGGTGATCTATCTGGTCCCCTTCGCGGGTGCATTGATCGGTTTCTACGTCCTGGCGCTGTTCATCAATGCGACAAATATGGGCACGCTCTCGGGCGGAGCCATGGTCGGATTGCTGGCCGGCCTGGGTTTCCTGGCAACCTTCGCCGGGGTTAACTATGTCTTTTCCATGCGTCCCTTGCAGCTCTTCCTGATCGATATCGGGTATCCGGTGGTGTCGTTGGTGATCGGCGGCGCGATCCTGGGCAAGTGGCGCGCTAAATAACCAATCCAGTATCACTAAAAAACTGCGAAGCGTACGCTTCGCAGTTTTATTATTCAATCGCAGATTTCAATTTTCTGGCCAGCTTTCCAAACTGCGCGGTATAGCGCATCTCGTCTTTGCGCGGCCGGGGCAGGTCAACTTTCAGATCCAATTTGATCATCCCGGGTCGTTGCGAAAGCACCAACACCCGGTCCGCCAGGAAGAGCGCCTCCTCGATGGAGTGCGTGACCATCACCACGGTCTTTCGGCGCGCCTGCCAGATACGCGAGAGCTCGATCCACATGCGTTCGCGCGTCAACGCGTCCAGCGATCCGAACGGCTCATCCAATAGCAGCAGGTCCGGGTCATGCACCAGCGCACGCCCCAGGGCCACGCGTTGTGCCATGCCGCCTGAAAGCTGGCGCGGCCAACTGGATTCAAAACCCTGCAGTCCGACCAATTCGATCATGCCATGCGCACGGGCGATCGCATCCGGTGAGTCTTGCAGCTCAAGCGGCAGGAGAATATTTCCCAGCACCGTCCGCCACGGCATCAAGTTGGCTTGTTGAAAAACCATGCCAATGCGCGGCTGCCCGCCTTTGAACGTCACGGAACCAGATGTAGGTCTGAGCAGCCCGGCCAGCACGCGCAACAACGTGGTTTTCCCGGACCCGGACGGACCGATGACAGCCACGAACTCACGCGCTTTCACAGCGAAGGAAACACGTTCGAGGGCGCGCAGACCGGTGTGCGCGTCCGGGTAGACGAGGCTCAGGTCGCGGGAGATCAGGATCGGGTTGATGGAAGATGTAGACATTTTTTGAACCGCGAAGCGGCGAAGGGCGCGAAGAGCATTAATTATCTTCGCGTTCTTCGCGTCTTCGCGTTGAATCTTCTAGGGAACAAACACATTGGTGAACGCCTGGCTCAGATCGAGTTCATCGGTCAGCAGATTCATCTTGATCAACGTGTCCTGCATATTCTGCCAGGCTTGCGGATCGGAATAGCCGAGGCGCTCCGCTTTCCACAATTCGATGGAGCGATTCAACACTTCCTTCTGGATGGCTTCATCCGCTTGCGATAAATTCTCGACATATTTCAGGCTGGTCTGATAGGCCTCGTCGGGGTCCGCGATCGTATCCGCCAGGCCCTTCAAAAGCGCCGTCACCATATTTCGCACCAGATCGGGATTTTCGGCAATGGTTTTCTCGTTGGTAAGCAATCCGTTGGAAGCCAGTTGTACGTGGTCGGACACACGGATCTCGTTCAGTTGGTAGCCCTGCGCCTTTAATTGCACCGGTTCATTGGCCGTATAGACTGAAACCGCCTGCTCCTGGTCCGTCGCCAACGCTTCCACTTGATTGAAGCCGATCGAATCGAGCGTGACATCCTGTTCGCTCAAGCCCGCCGAATAAAGCAATGCGACCAGGCCGATGTAATTCGCGCCGAACAAACCGGGCAGGCCGATCTGCTTGCCCTGCAAGTCAGCAGGTGTCACGATGCCCTGTTCCACTTTCGAGACCACCGCCACGGGATACTGCTGATACCACGCCGCCACGTAGACCACGGGCAGACCCTGTGTGCGCGCCAGCAGGACCTGTTCGCCAGAGACGACCGCGAACTGCAATTCGTCCGCGCCTACCAGGGCAACGCCGTCCGTCTCAAACGAATAATCGAACTCGATCTGGATGCCGGCGTCTTTGAAATATCCTTTTTCCACCGCGACATATAACGGCGCGAATTGGACGTTGGGGATGTAGCCCATCGGCAATCGAATGTGAGCGAGAGAACCCGGATCGCCCGCGGGCGTTGGAGCGCTACAGGCCGAAAGGCCGAGCGCCAGCCCTAGCGTGAGCAAAACTAATTTCTTTAACATGGTGAACTCCTGAATAGTTATAAGGTTTAAAGATTGGAAGGTTCAAACGTTTCCTGCCAGGCCAGTAATTTTCTTTCGAGCAGGGCAACAATCCCATACAGCAGCAACGCCAGCCCGATCAATACAAAGATCGCCACGAAGACCAGCGCAGTGTCGAACTGACCGCGGCCGACGTTGATCAGAAAACCCAGCCCGCGATCTGCGCCAACCAGCTCGCCCACCACCGCGCCGATGACCGAGAGCGTGGCGCCGATGCGCAATCCGCCGAGGAAGACCGGCAGCGCGGCCGGGATCTCGAGTTTGCGCAGGATCTGCGAGCGCGTGGCATGCAGCGAGCGCATCAGGTCGTGCAGTGCCAGCGGCACGGCCCGCACACCGACCACCGTGTTGATCAGCACCGGGAAGAAGACGATCAGCGCGCAGATCAGCACCTTCGAGAACATCCCGGGGCCAAACCAGATCACCAGCAGCGGCGCGATCGCCACCAGCGGCACGGCCTGGCTTGCCACGAGATAGGGAGAGAGGGCGCGTTCCAATGCGCGCGAGCGCGCCACCAGATAACCGATGATCGTGGCCAGCGTCACACCGGCCAGCAATCCAAGCAGGATCTCGAGCAAGGTCGTCCCCGTATGCAGGAGCAGGCTTCCATCCTCGGCG
>CAYUUJ010000126.1:0-6616 GCA_964447845.1 uncultured Anaerolineaceae bacterium | reverse complement strand
AAATGCTCCTCGCCATGCGGTATGAGCGAACGGATCAGGGTCGGTGAGACGCCCAATTGGGTGATCTTGTGTCGCTCCACCAACGCCCACAGTCGGTCCGGTCCAGGGTAATCGGGCGCGCCGTCATACAGGAACACGGTCGCGCCGAGGATCAAGGTCCCGAAGACCAGCCAGGGACCCATCATCCAGCCCATATCCGTCATCCAATAGATCACATCGCCCGCATGGACATCCGTGCCGAAAGCCATATCTTGTGCGGCCTTGACCGGAAATCCGCAATGCGTATGCAGTGCGCCTTTCGGCTTGCCTGTAGTCCCGGAGGTGTGGATGATCATGAGCGGATCTTCCGCGGAGGTGACTTCCGTCGGCGCAGTATCAGGCTGAGGGGCGATGAGAGCGTCCCACCAATGGTCGCGTCCGGGAGTCATGGAGACGTCCTGTCCCGTCCGCTTAAGCACGATCATATGCTTGAGAGTCGGAACCTGGATTGCGGCTTCGTCCGCAATGGATTTCATCCCGACCGGCTTGCCGCGCCGGAACGCGCCGTCGGCCGTGAACAGAGCTTTGGCATCCGCGTCGGTCAGACGCGAGGCGACCGCGCCCGCGCCGTATCCGCTGAAGAGCGGCAGGATCACGCCGCCGATCTTGGCGATCGCCAGCAGCGCCATGACGATCTCAGGTGTCATTGGCATGAACAAACCGATCGCATCACCTTTGCCGAGGCCAAGCGACCTGAGCGCGTTGGCACAGCGATTCACTTCCTGGTGCAATTCTTGATAGGTTAATGTTTTGGTGACTCCCTCTTCGCCTTCCCAGATCACCGCATTTTGCCGTAGGGGCGACCCTTGTGGTCGCCTTTGGGCGGGTACGAGACCCGCCCCTACATATTTATCCACGCAATTGTGAACAATGTTCATCTCTCCACCAACACACCATTTCGGAAATTGAATCCCCTCTGATAGATCAACCACCTGCGTATATGGTTTGTAAAATTGGATCTCCAAATATTTCAAGACCGCGTCCGTGAACCAGGCGACATCCTGTGTGGAGCGGCGCATCAGATCTTCGAAATTCGGGATCTGATGCTGGCCCATGAAACTAGTGAGATGAGCGCGCTGGATGTATTCCTGCGTCGGCCGCCAGACAATTTCACCGCCGAATGTAAATTGGTCGGTCACGGATTTCTCCTGTGGAACAGGTAGGGGCGACCCAATGGGTCGCCCCTACCGGGCCTGTAATTCTTCAATATAAATGCGGATGCTCGGTAGACCCATCAAGCGCGCCAGGAAGAAGGCATTGACCACCTCCATCACCTCCTCTTGCGCGGCTTCGGCTTCCTGCGCACGGGCTGAAATATCGCTGGTTGTTGCCAGCAGCCCATGCAATCGAAGTAACCTGCGAATGATCTCGGTCTCCTGCTCCCCTTCCAGAGCCTGGGTCACTTTTATGATCAACTCGTCCAGCTGTTCGGCCACCATTTTTGGATCGATGTTGGACCCCGGCAGCGAGGCCTCATCGACCGTCCGCACCAGGGCCGCGATCTGATACAGGACCGTCGCCGGTTCATCGAACAGTTCGCGCAAGTAAGCCGCTTCCGCGTAGCGTCCGCTCAAGCGGAAAATGTTATACATGCGTTTGGCCGCTTTGCCATAATTGGGATGGCCCGTAACATATTTCTTAACCTCCCCTTCCAATTGTCCCACGTAGCCATCCAGCGCGTCAGCGGCCACGTGCTTGGCGAGTTTGGTGAATAGCGGGATCGAATCGGCGTCCAGATAGACTTCTTGAAAATACGGATCGAGCTGTCCATCCAGGGGCACGATCCCGCCCTGCGGTGATTCCCACGTGACATCCAGGTTGTTGCTGGCATTGGCGAGACTGCGCCGAGGCGGATGCGCCACCACCCAGTCCAGTTTCGTCCAGCCGGGGTCGAGCGCGACCGCATCCCAATCCAGGGAGCTGGCTTTCCCAGATGTATCCTGGACCCAGATCCTGCCCTTCTCCACCTCATCCAGATTCCATGAAATGGACCCGCCCCCTTTTATCGGCTTATCGTCGCGCGTACCGGAAAAGGGATACGTTCCGAACTTGGCTTCCATGAACCGAAATGTTGGACCGGTGGCCATGGACAGGATCTTCTCGCGGATGAGCTCCGCCATGATCAGGCAGGCATCTTCGCGGGTGGCTGCCTTGATATTAACCCGTTCAAAGAAATCACAATCACCGGGGTGAGTTTGGATCTTGGATTGGGCGGCCGAGCCGGAGAGCGCCAGGGCTGTATCCACAACGCCGGGCCGATCCGGGATCTCGACGATCTTGCCGATCTGACGAAAATAAGCCAGGTTTTCCGGGCTGAAATCGAGCAGCGTGATCCGCTGACCATAGATGCCGTGCGCGGCGTCGATGCTGACCTCGTCCACTTTGGTAGCCGCCATGGCGGTCAGCCATTGCAGAGCTTCCTCTTCGTCGATCTCAACGCCCAGGTTTTTTGCCGAGGCAATGATACGTTCAAGTTCCTCTTTTGCGGAAGGTGCTGTACTCATGTCCAACTCCTCTCAGGGATGAGTCCTTTATAACCAAAAGTCCCCCGATTACAAGCCCTACCTTTGTAAGCAGGCGATCAATTTTTCCACCACACCGGAGGGTTGGGTTTTTGTGATCGCCAGCACCGGTACGGTCGCGACCTGATACATCCCGCTCGAACCGTTCATTTTCATGGACCAGGTCAGGGGCAGAATACCGATCGCCTGCCTTTCGGATTCCAGCACCTCCAGCATTTCCTGCGGACTGGTTGCAAGCCGCGCGAAGGGACTTACGCCTCTTCCGGACATCACGGCCTGGTCAAAGACCCTCTGCACATCCTCGCCTGACGCGTAGACCCAAACCTGGATTGACGGATCACCCTGTCCGGCAAAAAGGGCTTGGATTTCCTCAAGATTCGTCGCAGTGATCGTGGTTTCAGGATGCGCAATGACCCAAATTTCCTCAGTGTCTATTTCAAAAGCTGGCGTCGGTAGAAAATCCGGCTCCCCGAGCCGCAAGACGATCTCAGCAGATCGGATATCCCTCACGAAAGAGGGCACTGCCGAAGATCGCGCCGCGCAATCGTACAATTCGCTCAGCCAGGGCTCGGCTGCGGGCGTGGCATACACGGTTACCAGCTGGGGCGTCGATACAGCCGTGGCGGGCGCGCAAGCAGAAACAAGAAAAACAAAAAGCAAAAGGCAAAAAACACTTTTCATATTAGTTCAGAGAAAAGACGAGAACGATCGAACCAAGGATCGCGCAATACCCAGCAAAGACATACAACGAGTGTTTACTCAAATAACCGATCAGCCAACTCACGGCCAGCCAACCAAAGACTGCCGCAGTGATAAAGCCGACTGCGATGGCAGGAACCATCTGAGTGAGGCCCGGCAAACCCAGGACATCCATCACCTGATAGCCGCCCGCGCCGAGCAGGATCGGAATGGACATCAGGAACGCGAAGCGCGCCGCGGACGGACGATCCAAACCCCGCAGCATTCCGCCGCTGATGGTCGTCGCGGAGCGGGAGGCGCCGGGAAAGACCGCGATCGCCTGGAAGAAACCGATGATAAGCGCATCCAGCCAGGTTATCGATTCCAGCTGGCGAGTCTTTTTACCCAGCCACTCTGCTAATGCCAGCAGAAAGGCGGCTGTGAAGAGTCGGATGGCTGCTTCTAACATGGGCGTCTTGAATAGTTCTTCCACCGCATGGCGGAGTGCGTAACCGATCAACGCGGCAGGGAAGGTGGCAATAATAATATTCAAGCCCAGATTTCTTTCGGGGGTCGAACGTCGAAGGTCGAAGGTCGCGCGGGCGATCGCCCACAGGTCTGTCCAGAACAAGACGATCAATGAGAGCACCGTCCCTAATTGGATGATCACCAGAAAGCCGAACATCAGATCGCTGGAGGGCAGACCCAACAACTGCTGAAAGATCAATAAATGAGCGGTGGAGGAAACCGGGATGAATTCGGTCAATCCCTGGATGATCCCCAACAAGAATGCTTGAAATAGATTCACGTGGTTGCTCTCCGTGAGTTTTTTAACGCGAATGTCGCGAAAAAGGCGAAAGGCGCGAATGAAAAAATTCGCGTTATTCGCTCAATTCGCGTTTTTCGCGTTGAGTCGTTCTTTCTGCGTTGCCGCGCCATTGTTCAAGCCATGCCGGCACTTTGCCTTCAAATGTACCGTCGATAATACTGTTCCGCATATCGCCGACCAGCCGGATCAATGCCCGCAGATTATGGATCGAAAGAAGCGTGCCCGAGAGAAATTCCCCGGCCACGATCAGGTGGCGAATATAGGCGCGTGTAAAAGTTTTGCAGGTGTAACAATCACAGGTTTCATCGATCGGGCGCTCATCACGCGCAAATGCTGCGTTCATCAGATTCAGGCGTCCTTCGTGGGAAAAAGCCGAGTGATGGCGTGCCAGACGAGTAGGTAAAACGCAGTCGAAGATGTCGATCCCGCGCGCCACACCGTTGATCAGGTCTTCCGGAGTCCCGACGCCCATCAGGTAACGCGGCTTGTTCTCCGGCAGCAGGGGCTCGATCAGATCGAGGGTGGAGTGCATCTGGTCCTTGGTCTCACCCACCGATAGTCCACCAATGGCGATGCCTGGAAAAGGCAGGGACGAGATGAATTGCGCGGACTCGGCCCGCAAGTCCGGGTTGACCCCGCCTTGCACAATGCCAAACAAAGCCTGGTCGGCGCGGCGTTTGGCTTTTAGAGACCGCTCCGCCCAACGATGCGTGCGATCCATGGCGATCTTGATGTAGGCCTCGTCGTTGGGATCGGCGCACTCGTCGAAGGCCATGATGATGTCCGCGCCCAGGTTTTCCTGGATTCGGATCGAGCGTTCAGGCGTGAAATAGTGTTCCGATCCGTCAATGTGACTCTTGAAGGTCACGCCTTCATCGTTGATCGTGCGGGTCTTCGACAGCGAGAAGACCTGAAAGCCGCCAGAGTCGGTCAACATCGGCTTCGGCCAGCGCATGAAACGTTGCAGTCCGCCCAATTCGGAAATTACATCATCGCCGGGTCGCAGATAGAGATGGTAAGTATTGGATAGAACAAGTGATGCGCCCAGCTCCGTGACCTGCGCAGGCGTGAGTGTCTTGACTGTGGCCTGTGTACCAACCGGCGCGAAGACCGGTGTTTCAAGGATGCCGTGAGGAGTCGAAAATGTCCCGGCGCGGGCGCGGCCATTGGTGGCTGTGATGGAGAAATCGAACATGGGCATGATTATAACCTTGACAAATCAAGTATTTGTTCTATAATATAGAATAAATAGCCTATGAGCATCAAAGCGTTGACTCGTGTGGAAGAGATCATTTTATTAGCCGTCTTTCAGCTTGGAACAAATGCGTATGGAGTCACCATCCGCTCCCAGGTCCAAGCGATGACTGGCAAATCTTTTTCGGTAGGCGCGATCTATATCCCGCTTGACCGTCTGGCAAAACGGCGTCTTCTTGAGACAGAGACGGGCGATCCAACTCCCGAACGAGGCGGCCGCAAGAAACGCTATTATAAGTTGAGCAAAAGTGGACTCGCAGCTTTGCGAGAGGCAAAACGTTTGCACGATACGATCTGGGCCGGGGCACCTGACCTGCAAGGAAAGGCTTCAAACTAGTTATGGTCACGCCTATTCGAACTAGCTCCCCGCCCCGCCTGCCCGAATGGATCCTGCGCAAACTCATAGATGCCGAGGATCTGGACGCCATACTGGGCGACTTTGCTGAGGAATACAGTCTCTCAAGTCAGCATGGCAAGCCTGCCCAGGCAAATTGGAGATATTGTTCACATATTCTTCGTTCCTGCCTGCCATTAGTTTGGTTAAGAATTTCCCGCCAAAATCAAAGGAGTTTAGTCATGTCTGAAAAAACACCCCTGCAAAACAAACGCTTTGTCTGGATCGGATTGGTCGCTTTATTACCAGCCTTGCTCCTGGTCATCACTGGCATTCTTCAAAGCGGATTTGGGATCACGACTCCCAATGATGCATTGGATGCCTTTTTCCAACGATTTGCCGCCACAAAACTCATTATCCATCCGCTGGTGCTGCTGGGCGGATTGGGCGCCGCGTTAATCCTCAATCTACTACCTGCTTCCCAACTCCAATGGAGTCGCGATTCCCAGAGCCTTTCCGCTACATTTACTTTGAAGAAAAACCTGCTGCACTGGGTTCTGGTCGCTGTTAGTCTGCTCTTGCTGGGAACCATTCTGCTATATTCGGTCGTTGAAAATTTCCAGATTCTTCCGCGATAAATAGATAAGACGTACTGCAGCGAGCGAGTTCCCCAACTATACCGGGATCAGCTCAGTGGTCGTGTCGCGTGATTTCTTGCGGGACATCTCTTTCACATACTGCACCGATCCAGGTGTGTTGTATTTTTCCTTATAAGCCAGGCTGACCGCGTCCTTCAGCCGTTCGCTGCGCGTCTGTAGCGCGCTCACTTTGATCTGGCGGGCGTCGATATGGATCACGCCGCGCGGATCTTCCAGAAACGTCCGCCACCAACTGCGCGGCTTAAGGCTCCAGGAGCGCACGAATACGCGGCCGTCCACAACAACAGCCCAGATCCCGATC
>CAYUUJ010000125.1:0-6639 GCA_964447845.1 uncultured Anaerolineaceae bacterium | reverse complement strand
GAGTCCACGTAGGCATCCGGGCGGAGTGAAAAATCATATTGCGCGGCGAGCAGGTTGAAGTCCCGCGTGATCGCTTCGCGATTCGGGAAGAGTCCGCCCGCGTTGCCCATTAAAAAATTATCGGTCACCGTCATGGGCGGGAAGTCCAGCGGATCCTGATGCAGCATGCCCACGCCGTGCCGGATCGCATCGGCTGGAGTATGAATGACAACGCGCTTGCCATCCAGGAGGATCGCGCCGCGATCCGCTTGAATAAATCCTGAAAGGATCTTCATCAAGGTGCTTTTGCCCGCACCGTTTTCCCCCAGAATACCTTGAATGGTCCCAGCTGGAATCGAAAGTGTTATATCCTGGTTGGCCTGAACGCTGCCAAAGCTTTTGTTTATGTCTTTTAATTGAACTTCCATGGCAGAATCTCTGGCTTGGTTATACAACAAAAAACGAGGGAAGGCAATTGCCTTCCCTCGTCAGCTCACGTCCGTTTTTATTCCGGAACGCTCTGGCCTTCCATGCCTTCGAGCAATTGAGGCAGATACCAGACTTGTTGATCGGTGGCTACTTCGCCATCCGCGAGATATTGCGTGCCATCCTGCAAATTGATCGGGCCGGTCCACAAGTTCAGACCGTCAGCCAGTGCAGCGATGAACTCATCCAATTGACCGGAGGCCTCAGCGCTGAGCGCATCGCCCTTCACGAATCCAACTGCGGTGGTATCGAGATTGTTGAGATCCGACCAATCCGGTCCATTCCAATGGAAGCCCGGCTCGAAGCTGCCGGCGGATGCGGCGTTGATCGTCTCAAGGTAGGCAGGACCCCAGTTGAAGTATGGCACACCGAGACAGACTTCCTTGCCCTCATCACAGGATCCGATAAAATCATAGGGCACAGAAAAGACTTCCTTGCCCTCGGGCGCAAACTTCTTGGCCTCTGTCAGACCCTCGGTGGTATCGATACCGGAGAGAATCACATCGAAGCCGGTATTGAAGAATTCATCCGCCACCTGTGTCGGATCGGAGGTAACGCCGGGGATATTAAACCAGAAACCGATCCAGGTGACTTTGAACTGCAGGTCAGCCGGATCGTTACCGAGATATTCGGTCCAGCAGTGCTTCGCGCCCAGATACGCCGAAGCGGCCAGACGGCGGGTCTCGTCGTTGATCAGCGGACCCAGGTAACCGATCTGACCGGTCTTGGTGGAGAGCGCCGCAGCACATCCGGCCATCATCTTGCCATATTCCATACGCCCCATGATGTTGACCATATTGGGTATATCGATATAGGCCTTGCCCTCTTGCCAAAGCTGGTCACCGGAGGCCATGATGACATCCACTTCGGGGTGAGCCTGGGCGAATTCAGTGCTGCTGTCCTTCATATCATCCGAGTTGAAGATGACGAGCTGCGCGCCCTGCGCAACCAGTTCTTCGGCCAGTTGTGCGGGTGTGGTGCCGGCGCGGTCGGCGGGATTGACCTTGTCAAGATAGATCATCGTGGCGCCGCTCTTTTCCTCCACATATTTGCCGGCTTCATAATGAGCCTGGCTCCAACCGTGGTCATTGTATGGGCCGACCAACAGCATACCGAACGTGAAACCTTCTGCGGCAGGCTGCTGCGGGGCACATGCTGAAACGAGCAACACAAATGTCATAACGAGCGCTAACAAGCGTAATAGATTTTGGCGAGCCATCACATACTCCTCCTGAACAATTGATTGGATTCTCCAATAAAATAAAACCAGACCTTCATCCTGGCGAGCCGCCTCCTTTGGATCTGAGGTTTTGTCTACACAAATTGGATTCTAGCACGGGACACAATTTGGCCTCTATATTTTAAGGGTTTTAAGGATAAGTTTCAATCACCCATATTATGGCCCGCTTGCACAGCCGAACTCGGTTTGGACCGAATTCAAAGCCGCATCTTTTTCCGGACCTGAGGCTGTTTCCGTTTCGATACGCGACCACAACCTGCAGAGCAGCGGATCCACAAAATTCGGCGAGACACGCTGAGATTCCCGGGAATATTTCAGCGCCTTATCCCAATCGCGGGTGTGTGCATAGCCTTCGATAAAAACGAAGCGTTCTGTGGGATCGTTGGGATAGTCGTCTAATGCAAAAGCCTGATCCCCAAGTTTCGCGACCAAATCCCATTCTCCCATCTGCCGTGCCAGATCGGCTTTCTCAAAGTGATAACACCAGCCATGGCTGGGTTCAGGACCCATGATCCCGGGCATGCTCGACTTTTGCGCATTCAGGATCAGAGATTCAGAGGACAACGCGGCAGCCTCGCGCATCAAGCTATCGTCGAGGATAAAGCGATTCGCTGGATCAAGCTCGGGATCCAGCACGTGTAAACACGCAGGCGGAGAAAAATAAAATGCCACGGCTTGGGATGTGTTGCCCTCAAAAACACCCGCCAGAAAATCATAACGAATGGGTAGTCCGGATTCGAGTGCCGGCAGGGACAAGCCGAGACGATTCGTCGGATACAGCAGTGCATGATCGATACGGGTCGAGTGATTATCCGGGGTGTAGATCCAATTCAACGCCGCGCTGAGGGAATTGTCGGCATAGAATTCCAATTCTTCATTCATCAGGATCAATGTATCCGGTTGCAAGCCCGGCGCGCGCCAGGTCATTTGCCAGAATAGATTCTTCATAGCCGCCCAATCGCGTGCAAAATCCGTTGCCCAAAGAAATTGACGCCCGGCCGCGAGCGCGACCAGAAGCGTCAAGAGTGAATATCGCCATCGTGTAGACCGAATAAATTGCAACGCACCGCCCAGCATCAAGCTGACGGCCAGCATGGACGGCAGCGTAAAACGATTGGCCGGAAATCCGAGCGTGACGGGCAGGTCGATCAACCAGAACGGCGCGCTGGCCAGGGGCAGCATCACCAGACCGAGCCCGATCGCAATCCAGGCGTCGTTTTTATTCTCTAGCTCTTTCCGGTCCGGGTCCTGCCTGAGCCACAAGTACCCGCCAACGGCTGTGAGTGTGACCAGGATAACCACGCTGTAGACCAGGATCGTGCGCGGACCGTGGACGGCTATTTCGGGAGGCTGGAAAGCTTGTGCCCAGGCCGCGACGCTGACCGTCCAGAAGCTGATCAAGGCGTTTTGAGCGAGCGATAACACGGTCCCAAGGAAGTCCGTTTTCAAGCGGGGCAACAAACCCAAGCCATAGACCTGATTATTGAAAACGAATAAACGGGAAAGGATCGCCGCCGCAAACAAGACCAGATAAGGGATCCAAAACTTCAATGTCCGTTTGAGGCGTTCGGGACGGGTCAAGTTTTCGTCGCGTAAAGCCGTCCAGATCAGCGCGCCGCGCGCGATTTCCAGTACGTAGAAATACTCCATCATCCATAAGTTCAATGCGGAGAAGAGCAGCGCCAACCCGGTCAACCACCAGGCAGGTCGACGGATCGACCAAAGCATGCACAATTGAGAAAAAAGAAAAAAGGCCATCACGATAAAGAAGTGGCTGTATAGATAAGAAACCCACTGCGCGTTGAAACCGGGATAGACGAGGAAAAGCAGGCTGACACTGATTGCAAAACCCGGCTGCTTCGGCCATAACTGGCGAACGATCGCCCACACCAGCAGCGCACCGACCCAACGCCAGAAGAGCGCAAAGATCTGCCAATAAATCGGGATCTGCGGAAATATGCGCGTGGTGATCTGATACAACCATCCCCACACAGGACGGTTGTTGGAAAAATAACGCGTCATCGCTTCGGTCCCCAGCTCGTAACGGATCCAGGACATGGGCAGGTCGTCCCAGTAAAAGCCCATCTTTGGAAGCAGCAGACCATACGCCCAAATGGCGACCAGCCCCAGGATAAAGGCTGGAGCGTACCGTGAGGAAAGCAGGGTATCGAGACGTTTTTGCATCAATGTTTCAGGGATTCTTTTGTACACGGATTTCACGAATTACACGGAAGAAGAACAATTTTTTTATATATTTTTCCGTGGATTCCGTGTAATCCGTGTACAGAATGGTTTTGAAAAATTTTCTCTAACCAACGATCCAGGTACCGGTCTCACCCTTCAACGCCCGGCCAATATTCTCGGGGTTGGTCACCAGCGCCTGCTTGCCACCATTTTCGAGATACCAGATCACAGCCTGGATCTTCGGTGCCATCGAGCCTTTGGCGAAGTGCGAGCCTTCTGCCTGATAGCCTTTGGCTTCCGCCAGCGTCATTTTATCCAGCCACTTCTGGTCCGGCTTGCCGAAATTGATGGCGATCCGCTCCACGGCGGTCGCGATCAGGAACAGGTCCGCGCCGATCTCGCGCGCCAACAACGAGGATGCATAATCTTTGTCGATGACGGCCGCGGTGCCCTGGTATTCTCCGTCGCCGGTATCGACCACAGGAATACCCCCGCCCCCCACTGTAATGACCGTCAGGCCCGCTTCAAGCAAGAGTTTGACGGCATCCAGCTCGATGATCTTCTTCGGCAAAGGTGACGGTACGACCCGTCTCCAGCCCCGACCGGCGTCCTCGACCACCGACCAGCCCATTTCCTTTTGTCGGCGTTTGGCATCCGCTTCGTCCATGAATGAACCGATGGGCTTGGACGGTTTTTGAAATGCTGGATCGTCCTGGTCCACCAGCACCTGGGTGATGACCGTCGCAGCGCTTTTTTTAATACCGCGTTTGTGATATTCGTTCTGCAATGCCTGTTGGAGTTCATACCCGATGGCGCCCTGGCTGTCGGCACCGCACACATCCAGCGGGACCTCGTGCATGCCCTCCACCCTGGCGGCGATCTCCGAGCGGCGCAAAATAAAGCCCACCTGCGGCCCGTTTCCATGACCGATCGCCAGGTCCCAGCCGGCTTCGATCATATCCACCAGGTGCAGGGATGTCTCACGCAATGCGGCTTCCTGGTCTTCGACCGTCACTTTTTTGTCGTCTTTGATAAGAGAGTTTCCGCCGATGGCGACTACAGCTAATTTAGATTTCTTTACCGCCATATTGCTCCTAGGTGATGGTAGACGAGAAAATTAGTAGTTAGTAAATTAGTAATTAGTAAATTAGTAATTAGTAGTTAGTAAAATTGTTTTTCCAATTACTATTTATCGAGTTGATCAATATTTTTCTGATTCAGGACAGATTCCTCGTGTATGGCTTTGTCGCCGTATTCCACTTTTCCTTGTTTTTGAGCTCGGACGTAGCGAATATAACCATTCAAAGCTCGCGCCGCATTATGACAAAGTTCACGCTGTCCTGCTAATTCACTTCTGGTGTATTTTGCTTCATCGCACAGGATAAATCCAGCAAGGGTTTCACTCAGGGAACCGCGCGCAAAATAGAAAAAACGCAATGCATCCAGATAGTGATAGCGACCGTATCCTTCGGCAACATTTAGAATAACGCTCGTTGCTGCCCGACGCAGCTGGGATACAAGATTATATTTCTCATCTACTGGTAAAGCCTTAGCAACTCGATAAGCCTCTTTAAAAACCTGAAGAGCCAGTTTGTAACAATCCAGATCCTCAAAGCCTCTTTGCTCTTTCCTATCCACGGTCTGCCCTCCCTCAGAACCTGATTTTTAACTCCCAATCGCAAAAAACTGATTTACTAATTACTGATCCACTATTTACTACCACTTAACTCATCGTCAAAGCCATGACGGCTTTTTGAGTATGTAGACGATTCTCAGCCTCATCGAATACCACCGACTGTGGACCGTCCAGTACGCTCTCCGTGACCTCGACATTCCGGTCGGCGGGCAGGGGATGCATATAGATCGCGCCTTCCTTCGCCACCTTTAATTTGGCCTCATCCATGATCCAATCTTTATACATATCCTGCAGGCGTTTGCCCTCGGTCTTGTCGGTGGTCGTCAACAGCGGTCCCCAGGACTTGGCATAGATCACGTCCGCGTCTTTGCAGGCTTTGCTCATGCCATCCTTGGAGTCCATGATATCAAAACCAGTACCGGAGATACGAGCTTGCTCCTTAGCCTGCTCCACGATCTCGGGCATGAGTGGAAATTCAGGCGGGTAGGCCAGGGTAACGTCCATGCCAAAACGCGGCAGTTGCAGGATCAACGACTGCGGGACTGAGATCGGTTTAAGGTAAGACGCGGCATAAGCCCACGAGACGACAACCTTCTTCTTCCGCAGGTCGCGGCCCTTCTTTTCCATGATGGTCATCAGATCCGCCAGGCATTGAAAGGGATGATAGATATCGCATTGCATGTTCAAGACCGGTGCGCGGCTGTGTTTTGCGACTTCATTTAAATATTGATTTCCGTCTCCGAAATCGCAATGACGGATGGCGATCCCGTCGAAATAGCGTCCATAGATCTCGCCGATCTCCGTGGCCGTGTCACCGTGTGAGATCTGGGTCGTGTCACTGTCTATGAACGCGCCGTGTCCGCCCAACTGCGCCATGCCGGCTTCGAACGAACCGCGCGTGCGTGTGGATGAAAAGAAGAACAGCATCGCCAGCGCCTTATCCCGTAAATAGGGATGTGGTTCGCCGAGCGCCCGTTTCCGTTTCAAGTCCCAGGCCACTTCAAGGACAGTCTCGACTTCCTCCTTCGAGAAGTCAAGATCGCCGATGAAATCCCGGCCGCGAAAATTGGTTTGCATAACGTTAGTCTCCTTGTCGACTAGTCGACTGGTCTGC
>CAYUUJ010000124.1:0-6646 GCA_964447845.1 uncultured Anaerolineaceae bacterium | reverse complement strand
GGTTCAGCAGGCGCTGGAATTTTTCGATGTCAAAAAGATCGTCAGCAAGCTGCAAGCCATGAGCGATGTGGGTCTCGATTACTTGACATTAGGACAACCTTTAAGCACTTTGTCCGGTGGCGAATGTCAGCGGCTCAAACTTGCCAGCGAATTGCATAAACAAGGTAGTATTTATGTGCTGGATGAGCCGACCACCGGTTTGCACATGTCGGATATCAGCCGCCTGCTGGAGATCGTGAACCGTCTGGTGGACAGCGGCAATACCGTGATCGTGATCGAACATAACCTGAGCCTGATCAAGAACGCCGACTGGATCATCGATATGGGACCGGAGGGTGGTACGAAGGGCGGAAAAGTGATGTTCGAGGGCACGCCAAAACAGTTACTCGGCGCAAATCGTTCACTCACCAGCGAATACCTGCGTAACCGTGCGGCTTGAAATCGTTAATCTAAATAATTGGGGCGGAGGTTTCAATGAGGAAAATCGTCACAAAATCCAGGAAACCAGGTCAGGAAAGCGATCTCCTGAATAAATTGGGCGGCCCTGCGCAGCGCGCGCTTGCCAATGCCGGCATAAAGAGTCTCAAGCAGCTGGCCGGTTTCAGCGAGGATCAGGTTAAACAATTACATGGTATCGGCCCCAACGCACTGAAACAACTCCGTCAGGCGCTGCGCGCCAAAGGCCTATCGTTCGCCAGGAAAAAATCAATTGACCGATAACCTTCAGGTAAAGACCTTTTACCAGCTGCTCGCCAACGCGATCATTGCCAATGTCACTAATATGACCGTTTGGTTCGCGTTGATCTTTTATGTATATTTGGAAACACGCTCGGTCATAGCCACCTCCATCGTTTCCGGAATTTATCTGGTGGCAGTTTCCCTCTCAGGCATCTGGTTCGGAGGTCTCGTCGATCGCTATAAGAAAAAGTCTGTCATGCTTTTATCCGGCATTGTATCCCTGGTCATTTACATAGTGGGATTTTTTATCTATATCACCGCTGCACCGGATACATTCAAGGATCCGGCCAGCCTTACGCTGTGGATCTTTGTGCCGCTCCTGTTAATGGGGGTCATTGCAGGCAACATACGCAACATCGCGCTGCCAACCCTGGTCACGATCCTGATCCCCGAAGACGGACGCGACAAAGCCAACGGGCTTACCGGGACAGCCACCGGGATCGCATTTCTGATCGTTTCGGCCATCAGCGGATTCCTGGTGGGGCATTCAGGCATGTACCTGGTGCTCATCCTTGCGATGGGAATGATGCTGGCTTCGATGGTCCATTTATCCACTCTATCCATTCCCGAAAAAGAGGTCGTCCATATCGATGGCAAACCGCCAAAGCTCGATCTGCGCGGGACGTTCGTCATCGTCGCGGCCATTCCAGGTCTGCTGGCGCTGATCTTCTTCGCCACATTCAATAATTTCCTGGGCGGTGTTTTTATGGGGCTGATGGATGCGTATGGACTTTCCCTGGTCTCGGTGGAGGCATGGGGTGTGCTGTGGGCGATTCTCAGCCTCGGGTTCATTGTGGGAGGATTGGTCATCGCAAAATGGGGGCTCGGTAAACACCCCTTAAGGGCTCTTTTCGCAGCCAATATTTGCATCTGGACGATTTGCAGTGTCTTCACGATCCAGCCGTCGATCGTCATTCTTGCGATCGGGATGTTTATTTACCTGAGCGTCGTTCCCTTCATCGAAGCCGCGGAACATACGATCATCCAGAAAGTCGTCCCGCATGATCGGCAGGGCCGGGTATTTGGATTTGCTCAGAGCGTGGAACTGGCAGCCTCACCGTTGATGACATTTTTCATCGGCCCGATCGCGCAGCTTATTTTCATTCCTTTCATGACCACCGGGGCCGGCGTCGATCTCATTGGGGACTGGTTCGGTACTGGCGCTGATCGCGGGATTGCTCTGGTATTCACCCTGGCCGGGATCATCGGATTGATCGTGACTCTGGTTGCGATGAACACGAAATATTACAAATTGCTCTCGGAGCGCTACATGGCGGATTACAAGCCGTCCATTTCTCGGGCAGAATTAACATGAAAAAGAAAAGTGCTCCAGAAGCTCAACCGGAAAAGGTAAATGAGTTCATGCAGAAACTCGACCATCCGTTCAAGGCGGAAGTTCAGGCGCTTCGGAAAATCATCAAGAAAGTGGACAAGCATATTGCCGAAGAGGTAAAATGGAATGCGCCTTCCTATAATTACAAGGGCGAGTATCTGGTGACCTTTAATCTCCGGGCAAAACAACATATCCATCTTGTATTTCATAACCCGATGATCTCCAGGGTTAAGAGTAAATTATTGGAGGGGGGATTACGTAGACCGGCGCATGGTCTATTTTTCGGATATGAAGGATATCAAGGCAAAAAAGCCTGTCTTGGAAAAAGCATTGAAGGATTTGATCAAGTTACAGAAAAAAGGTAAGGCGATCCCATGAAAAAAACAGATTCAAAGGGCGGCTCAACAGCCTCCCGACAGATTGATGATCAGATCAAGGAACTGAAGGATTGGCGCGGCAAATTTCTTGCCAGACTGCGTAAACTGGTCCTGCAGGCGGATCCGGGCATCACCGAGGAGTGGAAGTGGGGTACGGCCGTGTGGACCCACAACGGGATGGTTTGCAGCGCTGGATCTTTCAAGGATCATGTCAAGCTCAACTTCTTCAAAGGTGCTTCCCTGAAGGATCCAAGGCACCTCTTCAACGCCGGCCAAGACGCGAAAGCCACGCGCGCCATCGATTTCAGTGAAGGCGATACCATCAATCAGCCCGCCTTGAAGGAGCTCATCCGCGCCGCAGTCGCCTACAATATGTCTGGCGGGAAAAAGAAATAACCGGAAGTCACTTTACGGAGTTTCCTTCCCGGCCACACGAATAACCTTTGAATGCGCGGGTGACCCGGCTTCTGGATCACCCGCGCAGGCTGTTATACAATTGATCGAACCAGGCAGGTCATTCCAATCCCACCTAGAGGGCTGAATGGACAAGATCACACGAACACACCTTAAAAACCTGCAGTCTGAAGATAGGGATTTGCAAAACAAGGCTTTTTTCTTTATCCTGCACGCAACCGACAAACCCGTCGGCTGGGCGTATGAGGTGTGGGACGTGATGCTGGCAGGCTTAACCCACAAAGACAACCACGTGCGGGCGATCGCAGCCCAGGTTCTTTGTAACCTGGCAAAGAGCGATCCAAAGAACAGGATGCTGAAAGACTTTAATGCGCTGCTGGCGGTCACGAAGGACGAGGGATTTGTCACCGCCCGGCATTGTATGCAGGCGTTGTGGAAGGTTGGCGTTGCAGGCGAGAAACAAAAGAAGATATTGGTGCAGGGTCTTGCAGGTCGATTCAAAGAGTGCATTAAGGAAAAGAACTGCACTTTGATCCGTTACGATATCCAGCAAAGCCTGAGGAATGTGTACGATAAAGATAACGATGAAAGAATCAGGAAGAAAGCATTGGACCTGATCGAAACTGAAAAAGACCTCAAATATCGCAAGAAATATGCAACCCTTTGGAGAAGCAAATAAGCCTGATTGAGCGATACACCCCGATTATAAAGTGGTTCTTTTGAGTCACAAATTCAATGAAATAAAAGCGCGCGTGTTTTGGATAGGCGGAGCGCCGGATACGGGAAAGTCAACCATCGCCCAGAATCTGGCGGACCGCCATGAGATGCATATTTATCATTATGATAAAACCGATGCTGAGCACCACCGCAAACTGGCGGACACGGTTCCCGAGCTCCGGGAATTTAATGAGGCCTCACTCGATGAACGCTGGGTTCATCCCGAACCGGGGGCAATGTTGGATTTGTTGATGATCTCATTTCATCGTCGCTTTCCACTGGTCATTGAGGATTTGCTCGCTTTCTCTGACGGCAAAACCATTCTTGTTGAAGGCTTTGGTATTTTGCCGGAATTAGTTCAGCCCCTTTTATCAAGTCCTCATCAGGCGGTCTGGTTGATTCCGACTGAAAAATTCAAAGGAGAGTCGATGGCAAGACGGGGCAAGCCCTCTTTTGGAAATAAGACCAGCGATCCTGATAAAGCTAAAATGAATCTCTACGGCCGTGACGTGATGCTGGCAGAGTATTATCGCAGGCAGGTTCCCGTATATGGGTATGACTTGCATGAAGTAGACGGTACCCGTTCAATTGATGAAATGACCGATCTGGTCGACCGGCATTTTGCCAGGTATCACGGATATCTGAAATAAATCCATGTCATTCCTGAACATTTTCGCCGAAAACGTTCGCTTATATCCCGATAAGGTTGCCCTGGAATTTATTGAGCCGCCGCTTCAACGCGTCAGCTACTCTGAACTTGACGAGTTGATCCGACGCACAGCTGGATATTTACAAAAAATCGGCCTGGAGCCTGGCGACCGCGTTGCCCTGCAACTGACGAAATCTCTTGAATTTATTCTTATCCATTTGGCGACCCTCCGTTTGGGAGCCATCTCTCTGCCTCTCAATCTGGCTTACCCGCCGGACGAACTGAGATATTTTCTCGAAGATTCCGGCGCAAAATTATTCTTCGCCCTCGACTCAGCCAAAGATCGCATCCAACCCATGCTTTCTGAACTGCCTGAGCTGCAAGAGTGCATCTTTCTTAATCCCGCCAACCCGGATGAATTCCAGTCTCTAATCTCAATTTCTCCAATCCTCAATCAGCAATCACCAATCGGCAATTCCGAGGATACCGCAATCATCGTCTACACCAGCGGAACCACCGGCCGTCCCAAAGGTGCTGAGATCACACATGGAAATCTCAGCTCCAATCTGGAGGCGCTCTTCAATGCCTGGGGTTGGCGGGCGGATGACGTGCTCTTACACGTCCTTCCGATCTTTCACGTGCATGGGTTGTTCGTAGCCTTGCACGGAGCCTTGCACGCCGGTGCAACTACATTGCTGATGCGCGAGTTTGATGGGCGAAAGATACTTCAAACCCTCGTCGAACGACACTGTACCGTGTTCATGGCGGTGCCGACCATCCATTCCAGGTTATTGGAAGTCCCGGAAGCAGGGCAATTCGATTTGTCCAAAGTGCGCCTGATCACCTCGGGCTCGGACCGTCTGCCGAATGAAGTCTTTGAAGGTTTTCACCAAACCTTCGGATACACTTTGCTCGAGCGCTATGGAATGACCGAAACGGGAATGAATTGCTCAAATCCACTGGATGGACAACGCCGCATGGGTTCCATAGGTTTACCTCTGCCAGGTGTACAGGTCAGAGTTGTGGATCCGGAAAACCAGCAAGTCCTTCCGGACGGCGAGATCGGCGAAGTTCAGTTGCGCGGCCCGAACATCTTCAAGGGATATTGGCGTCAGCCGGAAAAGACCGCCGAGTCGTTTACACAGGATGGCTGGTTCCATACGGGTGACCTCGGTTTCCGTGAACCGGATGGGTATTTCACTTTGTGCGGCCGCTCCAAAGACCTGATCATCAGCGGCGGCTTGAACATCTATCCGCCGGAAGTCGAACGGGTATTGAACGAGCACCCGGCTGTCGCCGCCAGTGCGGTGATCGGCTGCCCGGACCGGGAGTGGGGTGAGCGCGTTACCGGTGTGGTCGTTCTGAAGCCTGGCCAGGTCATTCCAACTGAAGCTCTGGTTGCTTTTTGCCGCGAACGCCTCGCGCCTTACAAATCCCCTAAAGCCATTGTATACTTGAAAGAATTACCCCGCAATGCGATGGGAAAAGTGCAGAAGGCGGAGTTGAGAAAAACAATTTGTTCGGATGATAACTAGTAGATTAATAATTCTTATTCTAGTGGTTGATATTTTAAGAATACAGTTCTGTTAATGCCACAAATCCTCAAGCCAGCTATATTTCATTCATGAACCTGACGAAAATGCCAAGCTTCAAACGCGATCGCCCAACGATCGGAGTTTTGCCATCCTGGTCCCCGCTGATCGGGAATACACCGGATCGTTATCTGGCGGCAGTTTTAGAGGGTATTCAAAGCGCAGCGCGCTCCAAGCAATGCCATCTTATGCTGGCCTGGGGTATCCGGCAGGGAGCGGTCGAAGCCGCGGATCTATTTCCATCCTGGCCGGTCGTTTCCAACGATTCGGATTTCGTGCCGGTTGGACCGTGGAATACCGATGGGTTGATCGTCCTGGCTCCTCTTCGCAATGAAAAACGTTCAAATTATATGCAGGGCCTCCGGAATGAAGGGTTCCCGGTCATGTTCGTGGCTACCGGGGAGAACGGTCCCACAATCGCAGCCGGTAATGAAGATGGTATTCGTCAAGCCGTCGCGCATCTTGTGGAACATGGCCATCGCCGGATCGCCTTTATTGCAGGGGATCCGCATGATAAAGGGGACAGCGAATTTAGATTGCTTGCCTACCGCTCGGTCGTTGCGGAATACGGTCTGGCCGATGATCCGGGTCTGGTGAAACAAGGCTGGCATACGGATCTAGGAGGCTATGCAGCGCTTCAGGAATTGCACAATTCCAGGATTGAATTCACAGCCGTGGTCATCAGCGACGATTGGTCCGCTGTAGGGGCCATGCGCGCCATCCGGGAGGCAGGCCTGGCGGTGCCGGGCGACATTGCGGTGATTGGGTTTGACGACCAACCGGAAGCCCTGGCCCAGATCCCACCCCTGGCTAGCGTTCATGTCCC
>CAYUUJ010000123.1:0-6680 GCA_964447845.1 uncultured Anaerolineaceae bacterium | reverse complement strand
ATCCTGGTTGTAGACGGACACTGGGCCGGAGCGAATATTCTGATCGAAGCGCTTGATCCGCGTGCCCGCTTGATCTCCGGGTCGCCCTCGCCACTGTCGATGATGCAGGGCGTGGACGAAAGTGTGAACGGTGTTTTCTTCGTGGGGTATCACGCACGAAATGGATCAGCGAAAGCCATACTGGACCACACCTGGTCTTCACTATCTGTAGCAAATGTCTGGTTGAATAATATCCTGACCGGCGAATACGGGTTGAACGCGGCCGTCGCCGGTCACTTCGATGTGCCTGTCGTCATGGTCTCCGGTGATCAAACCGCATGTGCGGAAACGGTCGCGCTTTTGGGCGATTTGGAGACGGCCATCGTCAAGCAAGCGCTGGGGAGATATGCTGCCGAATGCCTTCCCCCGCAATTGGCCCAGGCGGCTATTTTGAATGCCGCTTCCAGCGCTGTTGAGAGGTTGCTCAAAAAGACCGCACCTGCGCCGTATGCAGTAGAGTTGCCGGTTCAAATTCGGATCGAGTTCTTCTCTTCGCATATGGCTGATCGTGTCGGTCTAGTTCCCGGAGTCCACCGTGAAGGTATCACCGTCTACTTCTCAGCGGAAGACATGCTTACTGCGTACCAGACCTTTCAGAACGTTGTAAATCTTTCCATGCTGGATTGAATTTCTGCCAAGTCGTATAGACCGAAGAGTGGAGTGGTTGTGCTGGATTAATGCCGATTCCGACACGCCTGATTGACGAAACAACTCGAATCACTATAATGAATATGGGATTATGAATCCTTTATATTCAATGATCTAAGGTCCCGGATCAGAAAGCCTTTCGTTCCATTCAACGTGGAAGGAGGTGATATTCGTTTCCCGGCAGGGCTTAATCCAGCTAGTTTCACCTAATCGAAAAAGGAGTGAGAAACATGAGATCCAAATGGTTTTTCGGATTGACAGTTTTTTCAATGCTCAGCCTGCTTCTTTCGGCGTGCGGCGCTGGGGGAGCCGGCGGCGCTGACGGCGGGCCACAGGGATCGATCGGCGAGGGTGAAGGAGCTTTGTCCATCGTCGCCTGGGCTGGATATATCGAGCGCGGCGAGACCGATCCGGCTTATGACTGGGTGACCGAGTTCGAGGCTAATACCGGCTGTATCGTCAGCGTGAAGACCGCGGCCACCTCGGACGAAATGGTTGCTCTCATGAATGAAGGCGGTTTTGACCTGGTAACCGCGTCTGGCGACGCCTCCAATCGTTTGATCTCGGGACGCAGAGTGCAGGAGATCAATATTGACCTGATCCCCAGTTACGATATGGTTGATCCCCGGCTGCAGAATGCACCCTGGCATACGGTGGATACAGACGGCGACGGCACTGCCGAGCATTATGGCGTGCCCTATTCATCCGGTCAGAATATTCTGATGTACAACACCGATGTTTTTGGCGATCAACCGCCTACGAGTTGGGATGTGGTTTTTGAAGAAATGACCCTGCCCGATGGTGAGTCAAATGCCGGGCGTATCCAGGCCTACGATGGACCGATCTACGTTGCAGATGCCGCGTTGTACCTGAAGCATCACAACCCGGAACTCGGCATTACCGATCCATATGCCCTCGACCGCGATCAATTCAATGCCGCGATCGAACTTTTGCGAGGGCAGCGAAAACTCATCAATCGTTACTGGCACGATGCGTTCGTTCAGATGGACGATTTCACCAATGAGGGTGTAGCTGCCTCCGGTTCATGGCCGTTCCAGGCCAACCTGTTAAAGTTTGGAGGCGCGCCGATCGATAAAGTCGTTCCTGTGGAGGGTGCTACGGGCTGGGCCGATTCCAGCATGCTGCATGTAGATGCAGCCCATCCGAACTGTGCTTATATGTGGTTGGAGCACTCCCTCGATCCCAAGGTCCAGGGTGATTTGGCCGCCTGGTTCCAGAATATCCCCGTTCGCCTGGATGCTTGTGATGGCAATGAATTGCTCGGTGCGGATGGGTGCAAAAACAACGGCTCGGAGGATTTCGACAAGATCTGGTGGTGGCGGACTCCCACAACCGATTGTGGTGACGGTCGCATGGAATGCGTCCCATATCATGAATGGGTCACGAATTACATTGCTGTTATCGGCGGACGCTAGCAGCTAACGATTTAACCACAGATGGCGAAGGACAGTTTGTCCTTCGCCATCTGTGCATTGGGAACCGAAATCTGTGCACATAGGGCTTTATGAACAAATTAACTGAGAGCCGACCTCAAGCTGTCCATTTTGAAAATGTCAGCCGCCACTTCGGGGAGGTCAAGGCTGTGGATGCAGTCAGCCTGGATATTCACGACGGAGAATTTTTTTCCATGCTGGGTCCTTCCGGGTCAGGCAAGACAACCTGCCTGCGCCTCATCGCCGGGTTTGACCGGCCCACCTCTGGGGAAATCTTCCTTTACGGTCAGGATGTATCAGACCTGCCACCGTACGAGAGAAATGTGAATACGGTTTTTCAAGATTACGCTCTGTTTCCCCATATGGACGTCGGACAAAACATCGACTACGGACTGATGATCAAACATGTGCCTGCCGCAGAACGAGCACAGCGCGTACAGGAGATGCTCGAGCTCGTCCGCTTACCGGGCCTGGCCGGCCGCAAGCCCTCGCAGCTTTCAGGCGGACAACGCCAGCGCGTGGCGCTGGCTCGTGCGCTGATCAACAATCCGCAGGTGCTCCTGCTGGATGAGCCACTCGGCGCATTGGATCTGAAGTTGCGCCAGCAGATGCAGGTCGAGTTAAAGTCCATTCAACAGCGTGTGGGGATCACCTTCATATTTGTCACCCACGACCAGGAAGAGGCGCTGACGATGAGCGACCGGATCGCGGTCTTCAACCACGGTAGGATCGAACAGATCGGTTCTCCAGCTGAAATATATGAGCACCCGGCTTCCGCATTTGTGGCGGGTTTTGTCGGGACGTCCAATCTGGTGAATGGGGAAGTAGCCCGGCGGATTACCGGTTCGGAGATCACGTTTTCCATCCGGCCGGAAAAGATCCAATTAAGTGCGGGTGAGAGTGGTAGGGTGGCCGACAACAGCTACGTCGCTGAGGGAAAAGTGCGCGATGTTATTTATCTCGGCCTCTACACGCGCTATCTTGTCGAGCTGGAAGGCGGTGGGGACCTGGTGGTGGTCGAGCAAAACCTAAAAACGACTTCGATGGATGTGCTCGAGATCAAGGGACAAAAAGTCCGTTTACACTGGAAGAAGGAACATATGCGCCAGGTCGGAGATTGAATATGCTGCAACGCATTTCGACCTATTTGTATTTGCGTCCGAAATTGGTCCTTTGGCTTTTGCTGGGACCGCCTCTGTTGTACATGCTGGTGGTCTACCTTGGCTCGCTCTTCTCGCTGCTCATCAATAGTTTTTACTATCTGGACGGATTCACAGGTTTGATCGTTCGCAAGTTCACGTTGGTCACATATGCTCAGCTGTTCAGCCCGGCCAATCTTGATATTTTCTGGCGAACGACCAGCATGGCTCTGGCAGTGACAATTGCAGATATTTTGATCGCATTCCCGCTGGCTTATTTCATGGCCAAATTCGCATCGCCACGTCTGAAGACCCTGCTGTACCTCGCAGTTGTATTGCCGCTCTGGTCTTCTTATTTGGTGCGCGTGTATGCCTGGAAATTGATCCTCGCCAAGGAAGGCATATTATCCTACTTTATTAATTTGATCCACCTGGATGGGGTCTTGAATTGGCTGCTCAACAATCCGACTCTGGGCGGTTCATCCCTCGCATTATCACCGATCGGTGTATTTATTGTTTTTTGTTATATCTGGCTTCCGTATATGATCCTGCCGGTTCAAACGGCGCTCGAACGTGTGCCGCGTTCCCTCGAAGACGCCTCGGGTGATCTGGGCGCAAGGCCCACAGAAACGTTCCGGCATGTCATTTTGCCATTAGCCCTTCCCGGCGTGATCGCAGGATCCATTTTCACATTTTCATTGACGCTGGGCGATTTTATCGTGCCCCTCTCACTCGGAAACTCCAAATTCTTCATCGGCCAGGCGGTGTATTCCCACCAGGGCACGTCGGGAAATATCCCCCTTGCCGCGGCGTTTACGATGGGACCTGTAGTCATTATGATCGTTTATTTGCTGATCGCCAAGAAGATGGGGGCATTCGATGCGCTCTGATCGATCCTCCCTTGGACTGAAGCTGGCTGCGCTGGGCGCGTTGCTTTTCATGCACGTGCCTTTATTGATCATCTTCCTGTACGCGTTCACGACCGATGAGACGACCTACAGCTTTCCGCTACCGGGAGTGACAACGCGCTGGTTCGGCGAGGCACTGCAGCGGCAGGATCTTTGGCGTGCCCTGACGCTCTCTTTGCGGGTGGCCACCGTGTCCACGCTCGCCGCGCTCCTCCTGGGAACCCTGGCGGCCGCGGCGGTTTACCGCAGCAATTTCTTTGGCAAAGATGCGATCTCGTTTCTGCTCGTCCTGCCGATTGCCCTGCCCGGCATCGTAACAGGCATCGCGCTCCGCACTGCGCTTGGCTCGCTGGACATCCCGTTTTCCTTCTGGACGATCGTGATCGGCCACGCCACTTTCTGTGTTGTGGTTGTCTATAATAATGTGTTGGCGCGCTTCAGGAGGACGGGTGGATCCCTGATCGAGGCTTCCATGGACCTGGGGGCAAATGCCTTCCAGACCTTTCGTTATGTGGTCTTCCCCAATATTGCGACCGCTTTGCTTGCTGGAGCGATGCTTGCATTTGCACTATCGTTCGACGAAGTGATCGTGACTACTTTTACCGCAGGGCAGGAGACCACGCTTCCCATTTGGATCTTCGGCCAACTGACCCGTCCGCGTGACCGGCCAGTGACGAATGTCGTCGCCCTGTTTGTAATTCTGATCACCTTCCTGCCGATATATTTCGCGCAGAAGCTGACGGCCGGGTCCGGAGATACCGGTGAGTCCCCGAAATAGCGATTCGGAATCCCTTCCCCTTGCCAAAACTCAGCGCAGCAAAGATGACGTGCCTGGCTGCTTTGTTACGTCTTTATCCTCTCCTTGGCGGCCTTCACCAGCCCGACAAACAAAGGATGTGGTTTCATCGGCCGCGAAAGAAATTCCGGGTGGAATTGACTTCCCACCATGTAGGGATGATCGGCAAGTTCGGCGATCTCAACCAGCTTTCCATCCGGGGACATCCCGGAAAAGACCATGCCTGCCTTGGTGAAATCCTCAATGTAAGAATTATTGAACTCGAAGCGGTGACGATGCCGTTCGTCCACGGCGGGAACCGCGTAGGCGTTGGCCGCGATCGTCCCCTTCTGGAGCAGGCACGGGTAGAGTCCGAGGCGCATGGTCCCGCCCATGTCTGTGATCGAACGCTGGTCCACCATCAAATCGATTACCGGATGTTCGGTCCCGCGATCGAATTCGGACGAGTTGGCATCTTCATGGTCGAGTACATTGCGCGCGAATTCGATACACATGGTTTGCATGCCCAGACACAATCCCAGGTAAGGAACCTTCTTTTCACGCGCGTAGCGCGCGGCCAGGATCTTGCCTTCTATGCCGCGTGAACCAAATCCGCCCGGTACCAACACGCCATCCGCGCCCTGAACGATCTCCCATCCCTTGTTTTTTTCGAGATCCGCTGAATGCACCCAGCCGATCTCCACATCCACATCGTTGGCGAGTGCGGCATGCTTGAGAGCTTCGCGCACGGACATATACGCGTCCTGTAGCTCCACGTACTTACCCACCAGCGCGATCTTTACACACGGTTTTGGCTTGCGGACTTTTTCCATCAATTTACGCCATGGTTTCCAGTCGGGTTTTTGGGTGGCTTGGATGGCAAGTTTCTCGGTGATATAGTCCGCCACGCCCAGGCTTTCCAGGAGCAGCGGGATCTCATATAACACCTCCACTGTCGCGACGGGGATCACGGCTTCCTTTTCCACATCGCAGAACAAGGCGATCTTTTCGCACAGCCCATCCTCAACCGGTTGATCCGAGCGGGCGATGATCATTTGAGGCGAGATACCGATCGAGCGTAACGCAGCCACTGAGTGTTGGGTTGGTTTGGTCTTGATCTCACCGGTCGCGCCGATGTGCGGCAGCCAGGTCACGTGGATGAACAGGCAGTTCTCGCGTCCGACTTCATTTCGCAATTGACGTAAGGCTTCCAAAAATGGTTGAGATTCGATGTCTCCGACCGTGCCGCCGACCTCCACGATCACCACTTCTGCGCCAGTCTCTTTCGCCACCAATCCCACCCTGCGCTTGATCTCGTTGGTGATGTGCGGGATGACCTGGATGGTACCGCCCAGGTAATCGCCATGCCGTTCCTTGGCGATCACCTCAGCATACACCTGGCCGGCCGTGAAATTGCTGACCCGGGTCAGGCGGATGTCGATAAAGCGTTCATAATGTCCGAGATCCAGGTCGGTCTCGGCACCGTCGTCCAGCACATACACTTCTCCGTGTTGATAGGGGGACATTGTGCCGGGGTCCACGTTGATATACGGATCCAGCTTTTGAACAGCCACTTTAAAGCCGCGTTCTTTGAGCAAAAGGCCGGTTGCAGCGGCCGTCACGCCTTTTCCAACGGAAGAGACCACCCCCCCTGTGAAAAATAAAAATTTTGTGTTCATTAGTTACCTCTTGTTTTTATATGTCATTGCCACGTCGC
>CAYUUJ010000122.1:0-6728 GCA_964447845.1 uncultured Anaerolineaceae bacterium | reverse complement strand
AAGCGGCTCCGTGCCTGCCGCGCAGATCCTGACCGATGCCGGCATGGTACTGATCTCTCCCTCCAGTACCGCACCATCCCTGACCAATCTCCAGGAACATCAAGTTGGATTTTTCCGCACGATCTACAACGACAAAGCACAAGGAAAATCCGTGGCGGAATTCGCGTTCATGGCCCTCGGGTCGCGCAAGATGGCAACCTTGAATGATGGCACACCGTACTCCAATGAACTCCAGGCCGCGGCGTGTGAGAATTTTGTGCAGATGGGCGGTGAGTGCGTCGCGCAAATCCAATTCGAAAGCGGCACCGACCCCAGCTCCATACTGGAAGGGATCGCGCTTCTAAACCCCGAGGTATTGTATTACCCCCTTTACACAACGGACGGCGTGGCAGTCACCAACAGCGCCTTCAACGCAGGACTCTCCAGCACGGCTTTGATCAGCTCGGAAGGTCTGCTCAGCACGGATTTCATCGAGCAAACGCAGGCGGCCTCCCAGGGCATGTATCTGTCCGGACCGGCGCCGGTGGAGGAATCACAGGACTTTGTAGATAAATACATTGCCGCCTACGGCGAAAACCCGATCGCCTCCTATCATTTGCAAGCTTACGACGCGGCTAATATGTTATTCGCCGCCTTGGAGCTGGTGGCGATCGATTCAAGCGGCACACTTGTCATTCCCCGCCAGGCCTTGCGGGATGCGTTGTATTCAACCCGCGGCATGCAAGGCGAAAGCGGCGTGCTGACCTGCTCTCCCACCGGAGACTGCGCCTCACCCGATATCGAGATCTTCCAGGTGCGCGATCAAACCTTTCAACCCATCTATCCGTAACTAATGTGAAATGCAAAATGATGAATGCTGAATACCAATCCCTAATTCCTGATTCCTATTTCCTGGTCCCTGCCTCATGCCTTCCGCTGAAATCATAACCATCGGCACTGAGATCCTGCTCGGAGAGATCGTGGATACCAATACGCGCTACATCGCCCGCACCCTGCGAGGCCTGGGCGTGGACTTGTTTCGCACCATTACGATCGGCGATAATATCGACCGCATCGCCGAAGCCATCCGAAATTCGATGAAACGCGCCGAGATCGTCATCACCACTGGAGGCCTGGGCCCAACCGTGGACGATCCAACGCGCGATGCGGTCGCGCACGCGATCGGCACCGAAACGGAGTTTCGCGAGGAACTTTGGGAACAAGTGGTGGCGACCATTTCCCGCTATGGCCGCAAGCCAACCGAAAATCAGAAGCGCCAGGCGTATGTGCCGCGTGGATCCATCGCGATCCCCAATCCCGTGGGTACAGCTCCGGCATTCATCGTTGAAACCGAGCACAATGTGGTCATCTCGCTTCCCGGGGTGCCGCGTGAAATGGAGCATCTGTTACACGAGTCTGTGATCCCCTACTTGCAAAAAAGATTTGCCTTGCGCCAGATCATCAAAGTCCGCGTACTGCATACCTCGGGCATGGGCGAAGGTTTGATCGACGAACAGATCGACGACCTTGAAAAGCTTGGTAATCCCACCGTGGGTCTTGCGGCGCACACCGGCGTGGTCGATATCCGCATCGCGGCCAAGGCTGAGACCGAGGACGAAGCCGATCGCATGATCCAGGAAGTGGAACAGGATGTGCGCGCGCGCCTCAAGCAGATCGTATTTGGCGCCGATGAGGAATCGCTGGAAGGTGTAACTTTGGCCGCCCTGGAAAGTCGCGGATGGACTCATGTGATCCTCGAACACGGACTGACTGCTTCCCAACTGGGACGCTTGCCGGGTGCCGCTTCCCTACCGGACCTTCAGCCTGGCGCGCTCCCAGACGAATTGCGCGCCGCCCGCACCCGCCACTCCGCAGACGCGGCGTTGGGGATCGCGGTTTTCACAGATGAAATGGCGATCGAGATCATGGTCATCTCTCCGCGCCGTGAAAAAAAGCACCGCCTCACGTATGGCGGTCCGCCTCGCAGCCTGCCGAAGTGGGCTTTCAACGCCGGATTGAATTTATTGCGGGTTGAAACAGAAGGCAGCGACTAAGATGCCGCCTCGTCGCAAAAAGAAAAACTCGTCCCTGGCCTGGCTGGCTTGGGGACTAAATGTCACCGGCTTGCTCGCAATATTGGCAGTCCTGGGATTCTATTGGGCGCTCAATCCTCCACAGAATGCTCAAGGTGCCCCGGTGAATCAATTGCTGGCACCGGCAGTCGCCAGTTATACCCCGATACCCACAGGGTATTACCTTCCAACGGTCACCCGCAATCCGCTCTCCACTGTGATCGTTTTCGAAACACCCACGCCGTTCGTCCTCCCGAACGGACCACGCTCGGTTGTGATCGGATACTCCGTCTCACGGCGGCCCATTGAGGTGTACCAATTCGGAACCGGAGAAAATCAAAAAATGATCGTGGCGGGCATCCATGGTGGTTATGAGTGGAATACGATAGCATTGGCCGACCAACTGATCATCCACATCAACGAGAACCCGGATGTCATTCCGAGCGACGTCACTCTATACATCCTGCGTAATTTGAATCCGGACGGGGATGCGCGCTTTCATGGAATTGATGGACGCGTCAACGACAATGGCGTGGACCTGAACCGTAACTTCCCGGAAAACTGGGTTGAGAAATGGGATCGGGATAACTGCTGGAATTACGCGCCGACCACCGGCGGTACGCATCCCGGCTCCGAGCCGGAAACCAAGGCGGTCATGTCATTCCTGACGACGCATCGCGTTCAGGCGCTGATCAGTTATCACAGCGCCGCGCTGGGCATCTTTCCCGGCGGCGAACCCTGGGAGGCGAACTCGATACGCCTGGCAGAAGCAATTGACGAAGTCACGACCTATGCTTATCCGCCGCTCGACATCGGTTGTACATATACTGGCACACTGGCCGATTACGCCGTGGCGCGCGGAGCCGCATCCGTGGATCTGGAATTAACCAACCACAGAAACACGGACTTTACAATGAACCTGAGAGTCCTGAAGGTCTTTCTCGCCTGGAAATAAAAAAACTAATCCCCCATCAGCATTGTCAATTACCTTCCCAAGAACTTAACGCAAGGGCGCTAAGACGCAGAGGTTAATTAATTCTTTGCGACTCCGCGTCTTTGCGTTAAGAATCAGAGATTTAATAACAATCTGGCGATCGAAAAATAGATAAACAAGCCTGTCGCGTCCACCAATGTGCTCATCACAGGCCCGGAGACGATCGGCGGATCGAGGCCAAATTTGGCCGCCAGGATCGGCAACAGGGCTCCGAGTACGTTCGCCCACACCACGATCACAAAAATCGCCAGGGCAACCGTCTCCGCCAGCTGCGCGGGCGAACCCCAGGTGATGGCGCGGATA
Organism: uncultured Anaerolineaceae bacterium; assembly: GCA_964447845.1. GTDB lineage: Bacteria > Chloroflexota > Anaerolineae > Anaerolineales > Villigracilaceae > DASXQN01. Next base: position 3,380 of record CAYUUJ010000122.1, on the reverse strand, counting down.
TAAGCCACCACGGCCATTCCCAGGCCTAAGAGGATCCCGGCGCGCAGTTCGTGCCACAGGGTTCGCAGTGCATCTTTTATGTCAATATCCCCCACTGCCAGGGCGCGTATGATGGTACTTGTGGTCTGAGAGCCGGCGTTCCCTCCCGTTCCGATCAACAGCGGAATAAAAAAGGAAAGCGCCACCATCGACGAAATCTCTGTCTGAAAGTGTCTTAACACGGTCCCGGTCAGCATGGCTGTTATAAAAAGCAACAACAACCAGCCGATGCGTTTGCGTGAGATCTGCAAGACGCCCGTTTCCAAATAAGGTTTTTCCAACGGTTCTGCACCACCCAAACGCTGAAAGTCTTCCGTGGCTTCCGCTTCCAGCACGTCCACCACGTCGTCGACTGTAATAATTCCCAACAAAACGTTATCATCGTTCACGACCGGCAGCGCCAGCAGGTCATATTTGGAAAGAATGCGGGCGCACTCCTCCTGGTCTGTGCCGGCCTTGACGGAGATTACCTCGGGTTTCATGATCTCGCTAATCGGCGTTTCGGGCAGGGCGGTGATCAAATTGCGCAGGTTGACCACGCCGCATAATTTTTTATCCTGATCCACGACGAACAGATAATAGATCGCCTCAGCCTGTGGAGACCAGAGCCGTAATGCCTCGATCGCCTCGCTGGCTTTCATGCGCGGCCGCAAGGCCAGGAATTCCGAGGTCATCAGGCCCCCGGCGCTGTCGTCATGGTGAAACAGCAGCGGGCGCACTTCTTCGGGATCCTCCAATTGAGATAGCACATCCCGCGCTTGTTGCGGTGATAAGTCGCCTAACAAATCGGCCGCCTCATCCGGTTCCATCTCGTCCATGATGCGAGCGACGGTCTCACTTGGCAGTGTGGAGGCCAGATCCGCCCGATCCTGGTCGTCCAGGTTTTCCATAATATCCGCCGAGTCCGAGGGGTCCAGGCGCGGCAGCAGATCCGTCTGATCTTCATCATCCAGTTCCGCGAACAGCTCGGCCTGGTCTGCAGAACGCAGGGATTCGATCAGGCGGATGGCTTCATCCAGCTGTCTCTGCTCCAGAGAAGTCTGGAGTTTTTTCAAAACATCTTCCAAATTGAACATACTGGCCTCCAACTGCGACATTTCCCCCGGGAGCCAGCGTGTGCCCCGAGGATGGTTATGTGAGATTGATTCTCAGTTGTCTCGAACCAGGGGCAGGGTCATCGGGCATAATGATCGTATCGCTTCCGTGTATTATTGGCTTGCAGATACCCAAATTCTAGACCTGACGCTTCCTGAAGTCAATGTTTGCGGGCTGCATAAATGATATTTGATTCCCGCCATGAACTTGTGGTAGGATACGATTACTGCCAAATCGGGAACCATTCATGCAGATAAAGGAAAAATGAACCAGGATATCAGCGTCTTATTCACCAACGCTCTGGTCTTGACGATGGACGAAAAGCTAACCCAGTTTTCGCCGGGCGCGGTGGCCGTGAATGGGGATCAGATCGTGGCGGTCGGACTCGAAGAGGATCTTAAAAAACAATTCAAACCGAAAGAGACGTTTAATTGCGGCGGCAAGATCCTGATGCCGGGTTTGATCAATGCCCACACCCACGCGCCGATGACCTTGTTGCGCGGACTGGCCGACGACTTGCGGCTGGACGTGTGGTTGATGGGCTACATGATGCCTGTGGAACGCGAGTTCGTCTCGCCGGAATTCGTGAGGTTGGGGACCGCACTGGCCTGCGCCGAGCAGATCCGCAGCGGGGTGACGACCTTCAATGACATGTACTACTTCGAAGCCGACGTGGCTCAGGCAGCTTCAGATGCAGGCGTTCGGGCGGTATGCGGCCAAACCGTGATGAAATTTCCCGCACCGGACGCAATCGCGTATGAAGATTCGTTAGCCATGGCGCGCGATTTTATCGAGAAATGGAAGGGCCATCCGCTGATCGTTCCTGCGGTTGCACCGCACGCTCCCTACACCACCACGCCTGAGATCCTGAACTCAACCGCCGAACTTGCCAAAGAATTCGACGTGCCTTTGCACATCCACATCTCGGAGACCAGTCTGGAAGTGGACAATATGCGCCGCGATAATGGCATGCCGGTTGTGCCGTACGTCAAGAAACAGGGTCTGCTGGAGGCCAAAGTGATCGCCGCGCACTGCGTGCACATCGACCCCGGCGAAATGCGGACGTTGAAACATGCGGGAGCGGGCGTAGCTCATAACCCATCCTCAAACATGAAACTGGCCTCGGGCTTTGCGCCCGTTCAGAAAATGCTGGAGACCGGACTCAATGTCGGCATTGGCACGGACGGTCCGGCTTCCAACAACGATCTGGACATGTTCGAAGAAGTACGCCTGGCATCCTTCATGGCCAAGACCATCAGCAACGACCCGACCGTTTTGCCCGCGCAGACTGCCCTGACGATGGCCACCCGTTTGGGCGCGCAAGCGCTTCACATCGGACATCTGACCGGTTCCATTGAAACAGGCAAACGCGCCGACCTGATCGTGGTGGACGTCTCCGCCGCGCATAACTCGCCGCAATATCGACGCGATCCCAATAATGCATATGCGCAAATAGTGTACGCCGGAAAATCCACCGACGTGAGCGATGTCATGGTCAACGGGAAATGGCTGATGCGCTCGCACAAACTCCTGACCCTGGACGAAGCAGCGCTTGTGAAGGAAGCTGCCGGGATCGCCAAAAGGATAGATTCGTTCCTGATCGAACGCGAGCAGTCCGTGTTGTCCAAACTGATCGCACTGGGGGGCTCGATGGAGGAAGAATCCTTCGAGGTGCAGGTCAAGGTCAAAATAACGGAACCAGACCGCGTGGTCCAGGCCCTGAACCGGCCGGAGATCGAAATCACGGCTTTCAAACATTACCGTCAGTTCGACAATTATTTCTTCTTCGACCAGGCCTCGCAAGGCAGTCTGCGCATCCGTGAAGACGACCTGGTCAACGAGAAAAATGAGACGCTCAGCGTGCGTTCACGTTTGACATTGATCGGCCAGAAAAGCGAGGGCAAATTGGGGCGGGATGTGCTGCTCTCTCGCAGCCGCTTCCTGGCGCCCGCATCCCAAAGCGTTCGTTTTTATCGTGAATACTTCAAACCGAAGGATGAGTTGGCGATCGAGAAGGACCGTCTGCGCTGGCACATCCGGTATAAAAATACCGAATTTTTTGTGAACCTGGATGAAATGATAAAACCACCACTCGGCCGCTTCCTGGAGATCAAAAGCCGCACCTGGAGTCGCAGAGACGCGGAACGAAAAGCCGAGCTTGCCAACGAGCTGATCGAATTGCTTGGTGCATCCAGCGGTGAAACCATACTGGAAGATTACATCGAAGTGTTGCGTGCCGAAGGATA
>CAYUUJ010000121.1:0-6743 GCA_964447845.1 uncultured Anaerolineaceae bacterium | reverse complement strand
GATCCGCTCGGAAGAGATCGCGCGCGGTGCGACCTCCATCGGTCCGCACCGGGACGAATTGCGTTTCCTGGCCAACAACGTGGACCTGGGCGATTACGGTTCGCGCGGTCAGGTGCGCACGACGCTGCTGGCGCTCAAGCTGGCGGAGGTCAATTGGATGAAGGAACGCACCGGCGAGTGGCCGGTGATCCTGCTGGACGAGGTGATGGCCGAACTGGACCTGCAGCGCCGCGCCGACCTGTTGAAGTATGTGGGCGAGAGCGAACAGGTGCTGTTCACGACCACGGATCTTAATTTGTTTACGCCCGAGTTCGTGGAGACGGCCAGCATATGGGATGTGAAAGCCGGCGCGTTGAGCGCGCGAGAAAAGGAGTAGCCATGACAGTCAAACACGCCAGGGATGTGGACGCCAGGCAGGTAACCCAAGGAAAGAATACGACCATCCAGGTATTGGTCTCTGCCCAGGAGGGACCGAACTTCGCGCTGCGCCGCTTCGCGATGCAAAGAGGCGGCGGGATGCCGCGCCATACCAACACGGTGGAGCATGAACAGTATGTGCTGGGCGGACGGGCGAAGATCGGAATCGATGATGAGACCTATGAGGTCAAGACGGGCGATGTAGTGTTCATTCCCGCCGGCGCGGTCCATTTTTACGAGAACATCGGGGAGGAGCCGTTCGAGTTCCTGTGCATCGTCCCGAACAAGGAAGATAAGATCACGATCGTGGATTGAATGTATAAGTGCGACGCACTTTGTTTCATAGCGGCTGTTTTGCTGGAATGCCCGCCTTGCGTGGATATTTCGCCGGCGTAAGCGCTATCTTTTCCACGACGACCAAATAACGCTTTTCCTCAACCCCCGGCAGACTAACCGGGATCACCTCCCTGAGTTTTCCGCCCAATAATTCAAATACTTTTTCAGCGGACTGCGCCTCGGCGGGTCCGTTTTCGCCTTTTTGCGCCAGCATCGCGCCGCCGATCTTTGTGAGCGGCATGAGATATTCGGCCAGGGCACTCATCTTCGCGACCGCGCGGCCCAGCGCCCAATCATATTTTTCGCGATGGGCGGGCATTTGTCCCACATCCTCGGCGCGCGCGGGGAGCACCTGCACATCTTCCAACCCAAGCACACCTAGGATGTGCTCACAGAATTTGGCTTTCTTGCCCACCGACTCGACCAGGCTCAGTTTCATTTCCGGATAAAGGATCTTGAGAGGGATGCCGGGAAAACCGGCGCCCGTGCCCACGTCTATCAGACTTTGTGGGGGAGAACCTTTCCAGGCCAGGACGCAGGAGAACGAGTCGAGGAAATGTTTGCTGCGGATCGACTCGGGATCACGGATGGCTGTCAGGTTGAATTTCTGATTCCATTCGAGCAGTTCGCGTTCATATGTAACCAACGCAGCCAATTGTCCCTCGGTGAGGTGGAGGTTGAATAATGACGCGGCGTCTTGAACGAGTTTTTGCATGCTGAAAAAATTATACCCCTCTCACTTTTGGTGAGAGGGGTGATAGTGAGATCGTCATTGCGAGCGACCTGACGCTGAGCGTCAGCTCAGCGGGGGAGCGCCGTAGGTGCCGCTCAGCGGCGGGCAATCTCAGGTATGTATCAGCCCCGAGATTGCCACGTCGCCCCGGTCTCGGCCAAAGGCCTCGCCCTCAGGCTCCTCGCAATGACATATGGAGGGTAGTGACAGTCGCTCCTACGCTCTAACGACTATTTTTTCGCCTTGGGCTTTTCCACTGCCTGCGGCGTCCGGGTCTGAAAGGGTTGCAGGCAAAATAGGGCCCTACTGCACTTAATCTAGATAGAATTATGAGCCTTCACTGGCAAGGCCCGGTCGTACCGTACCAGTCACATCCATTGGCTTGGCACGCCACTTCACTTGTAAATTGCCCACAGCCACCGCCCCCTTCTCTCGGTGTCGATATTGCAATCAGAATGCATCGGTTCGTGACTGGCGCAAAATATGTGCCGGGTGGGCAGTCGGCCTCAGAGCCGGGTGTTGCAGTAGGGGTAGCAGTTGGGGTACCCCAATAGCACACAGGGAGGAAGCTTTCAGGATGCGGTACGGGCAATACACCATCAGGTTGGCCCTCGCAGCTAGGATCAAAGGCGACAAGGATGGCCCTCCCATCTATGAAACAGAGGATACCCTCCTCTCTGCACGAACAAAAGTATACGTGGTCTTCGCATATGGCAATAGGATCTGAAGGAGCCGGTGTAGGAGTCGGTGTAGGAGTCGGTGCAGGAGTCGGTGTAGAGGTTTCAGTTGAGGTAGGGCTTACAGTGAGAGTACCCCAATAGCATGCAGGGAGGACGGTATCTGGATTCTGTAAGGGGCTGGAAAAATCAGGTGCGCCAACGCAACTGGGATCATCGTCAACCATGAAGCCATCCGAACAGGTCAGACGCCCCCGCTCACAGAAACAAGCGAAATCATGACCTCCAGGACATTCGGCGGTTGAATCCGATCTCGCAGGTGCGCAACTGGAAAGCAGCAGCCCGGCAATGACATAAACTACTACGCTTGGAAATGCTCCATGTTTTCTTTTCATCTGTACCTTCGCATCCGAACATCTGACTTCGTAATTCCGAAATATGTTTGTTCTAGTATCTTCCCCTTCGTTCAGTCGCACAGAATGTGATCGTTGTGGAGTATATCTTAATTTTAAACAATACTGGCTCTCCAGCGCTCGTGAAAAACTCACCGACCCCTCGCCTTAACGGATTAAGTTTGGGGTGAGTTATGTTCGGAATACAAATGATTTCATACACATACAAGAAGTGTCATTATCCCGAAGAATCCGGGTGAATTGAGCCGATCTCGGCTCAATTCACCCGGAAAGATCCTTCGTTTCGCTCCGGATGACACTAGGTGGAGTGTCATGGGCATTGAGCGCGCCATGTATGCGTGATTATTTCTTCGCTTTCGGTTTTTCGATCGCATCCACGGGCTTGACTGCCTGGGGTTTGCGCGTCCTGCGATAGACCGCGCGCACACCGAGGAAGATCAGATACAGCGGGATGGCGATCAGGATCAGGGTCGGCAGTGTGTATAAGACGAAGCGGATCAGGAAGTCCACGAAATCTTGCAGGAAGTAGACCAGATCCTGAATGGCTTCGCGGGCCACGCGGTCCGGCTTCCATCCGAGGATCTCGATCGGCTGGATGGTCTCTTCGGCGATCACGCGCACGCTGACGGCTGAAAGCGCGGCGGACTCTTCGTAATATTTGATCTGGCCCTTCACCACCTCGATCTGTTCGCGGATGGCGGTCAGTTGGTTGAAGACGTTCAAAACATCTTCGGTATTCTGCGCTTCTTCAAGGATGCGGGCCAATTGCTCTTCGGCGGCTTCCAGATTCTTGAGGCGGGACTGCAGGTCCACGTATTCGGCGGTCACATCCTGGCTGGAAATCGTCTCATACTGTACTTCGACAACGCCGGTTTTGATCTCCCTGAGTGCATCGTCCAGTCTTTCGGAAGGCACACGGATGAGCATAACGCCCTGCGGCACTTTGGCGCCGTTGTTGGCAAAGGTCTGGGAGATGTTGGAAGACACCAGTCGTCCGCCCATCTCTTCCGCCATGCTCTGGATGGCTTGCATGCGCTCTTCCACGTCGGCGACGACGATACTCAGGTCGGCGTTCTTGATCACCAGGCGATCAATGGCAGCGCCTTCGACGTTGCCTGTGCTGCTTCTGGATGAATCCTCGGCAAAACCTTCCTGCGCGGGAGCCCCTGGCGCTTCCATCGGCGCGCCGCCCGAGGCAGGCATGGCATCGTAGTAGACGCCGGGTGATTGGGTCGCAGCTGCGCCGCAGGCGCTCAAAATAAATGCAGCAGCGATGGTGATGAACAAAATGCGTTTCATGGTTTACCTTCTCCTCTGGTTAAATAACGGCGATTTGATATCAAGACGCCTGTCCCGATCAAATGTTCCCCACTATTTCCAACTGCTACCTTCTGCTTTTTGCATTCCGCATTCTGCATTCTGCATTCTGCCCTATTCTCTACCAGCCCTCGGCCAGTCTCAAGGCATGCTTTTCCGGCAAACCCGATTCGCGAATGCGTGCCTGCACTTCACTGACGTTGTAGGCCACGCGGCGCGAGGTCCACGTGCGCGCTTCGGTATCGTAGAACGCGTACCCGGCGCGCGGGTCGCGGTCGCGCGGCTGGCCGACCGAGCCCGGGTTCAGGATCATGCGCGGGGTCAGTTCGATCGGCGTGTCCTGTTTGGGGGTTTCCAGCGTGATGCGGTCGCTTTCCTCGTTCAAGCGGAAAATGGACTGGATGTGGGTATGCCCCACAAAACACCAGGGCGTGTCGAAGTGGTCGAAGTTGAGGCGTGCGGATAATGTATTGAGGATGTATTCCCAGACCGGATCGCGCGGGCTGCCGTGCGCCAGCGTGGCTTCACCGCGCACTTTGACGTTGTAGGGCATGGAGCGCAGGAAATCCATATTATCCGCGGTCAACACTCTTTCGGTCCAGGTGAGCGAGCGACGCGCATCCCCATTAAAGGTTTCGAACGGCATCTTGCCGATGACAGCCACATCATGATTACCCAATATACAGGTGAGCTGGGGCAGCTCACGCACCTGCTCGACGGCGGCATTCGGATCGGGGCCATAGCCCACCAGATCTCCGAGGCACCAGATCTCGTCCGCTGAGCCGGCGTCTTCGAGCACGGCTTGCAGGGCGGTATAGTTGGCGTGAATATCAGAAATGATAAGGACGCGCATTATCGCTCCAGCAGCCCTGCAACGCGCTCGATGATGATCTGCGCGACTTCAGTCTTGCTCATCAATGGCAGCGCTTCCTGACTGCCGTCGGGGAATAGTAAAGTGACGCGGTTGGTCTCGGTGCCAAAGCCTGCTCCATCGGCGGTAATATCGTTGGCGGCGATGAAATCGAGGTCCTTGGCCTTGAGTTTTTCGCCGGCATTCTCGAGCAGATCGCGCGACTCGGCCGCAAAGCCCACCACGACGCGCGGCCGCATCTTGCTGGACCCCAGGCTTGAGACCGCTTTCAAAATATCGGGCACCGCCTCGAGCTCGACCTGAGGGATGCCGTCCTGTTTTTTCAGCTTATCTGCGGCCACTTCCTTGGGACGGAAGTCCGCGGCCGCGGCGGCCATCACCAGCGCGTCGGCTCCCGGAGATTCATTGAGGACCGCGTTGAGCATCTGATCCGCCGTACTGACCGAAACCACGCGTGCGCCTACAGGCGGGGTGAGGTTGGTGGGTGCACTGATCAATGCTACGTCGGCGCCCAGATCGAGCGCGGCTTGTGCCAGCGCATAGCCTTGTTTGCCGGACGAGCGGTTGGTGAGCATGCGCACCGGGTCGAGTGGTTCCTGTGTCCCGCCCGCGGTGACGACTACTTTCCTGCCCGCCAACCTGCCATTCCTGGCCAGGATCACATGGATATGACCGAGGATCTCGGCCGGCTCGCTCATGCGGCCTTTCCCCGTTAAGCCCGAGGCCAGGTGGCCGTCGTCGGGACCGGTGATCGTTACGCCGCGCTGAATGAGCGTGGCAATGTTGGCCTGGGTGGCCGCGGCCTCGAACATCCCGCCGTCCATGGCCGGCGCGATCAGTATGGGGCACTCCGCCGCCAGTGCGGTGACGGTCAACAGATTGTCGGAAAATCCATGTGCGAGTTTGGCGAGCGTATCGGCCGTGCAGGGCGCGACGATCAACAGATCTGCCGCGTGCGCCAGGCCCACATGCAATACGTGTGCCTCACTGCCCCATAGGTCCGCGTCGCTGTAGGTGCGGCGGCCGGTCACAGATTGGAAGGTGAGTGATGTGATAAATTTTTCAGCCCCGCCCGTCAGGATCACATCCACCTGGGCGCCGGTCTGAGTCAGCTTGGAAGCCAAATCGGCGGCCTTGTAAGCCGCGATGGAACCGGTCACGCCCAGCAGGATGCGCTTGCCCGTGAAAACTGACATTTAATGGATTATACCTTTGGGCAGCCGGCGTTCCTGGGGATTGTTATTTAAATGAAATTCAGGGGGGAGGTCTCAAATTAACGCCGGTTAGACCAGCCATTTCGCAAAATGGACCAGGCGTTCGGCTTCTTCGTAACCCAGTTTTTTGTGCGCTTCGATGCTGCCCTCGTTATCCAGCCAGGTATCGGAGGCCATCTCCTCGCACCCCAGGCCGCGCGCCCACTCCTCGGCCGCATGCACCAACTTCGCGCCGACGCCGTTGCCGCGTACATCCTCGTCCACGCACCAGCCCTCGATGTAACCCACCGGGCTGGTCTCGCAGCCATCCGCATATTTGCGCATGCTGGCTTCCAGGAAACCGGCCAGGCATCCATCCGGACGCGCGGCGACCAGGATCGCGCGCTCGGGATCGTTCAGCAGCTCATCCACGTCGTCTTGCAGATCCTCGGCGCTCAGGTGCGGCCATAAGATCATGCGCAAACGGATCCATTCAAAAATGTCTCCTGTCGTGGCCCGGCGTATCGTTGTTTCCATAAGTACTCCAAACTGGGATGAAAAAAAGACCCTAGAGGGGCGAGTCTTACCACTTCGTGGCACAGGTGACTCGCCCATATGCATCCGCGGGTCGGACGGAGCTGCCTATTCGGTTGAAAGTTTTGCCAGGCGATAGTCCAACATCAGCACGGCGGTGCCGCGCTCTTCGATCAATCTAAGACTGGCCAGGATCTGGGTTGTGTTCTGCTCTTCCTCCACCGGCTCGTAGATCGCGACCTTCAGCGCCTT
>CAYUUJ010000120.1:0-6792 GCA_964447845.1 uncultured Anaerolineaceae bacterium | reverse complement strand
GCCGGGGTGATGATGTCAGCAGCGGTGACGGTGCCTTCGCCGCGCACTTCCAGATGCATGCGGGTGCTGTCCACGCCATCCAATTTGATGCGCAGCTGCTTTACCTGCAGGGTGACCTGGATGACGTCTTCGCGCACGCCGGGAATGTTGCTGAATTCGTGCAGCACGTCCGCGATGCGAATCGAAGTCACTGCGGCCCCGTCCAGCGATGAAAGCAGGACGCGGCGCAGAGCGTTGCCTAATGTGACACCATAGCCGCGTTCGAGCGGGCTGATGGTGAATTTGCCATAATTGCGAGCTTCAGCTTCCCGCTCGATCTTCGGCATTACCATATTCGTGATAGCTGTCACGGTATACCTCTCCCTATTGTTAGAGGACGCGCCCAGCCGGAACCGATTTTCGGGTCCGGCCCGAGCGCAGCCAGTCGACTAGCGTCGTGAGTAATATTCCACGATCAGTTGTTCGTTCAACGTGCCTTCGATCTCAGCGCGTTCCGGCAGGCGTGCCAGGGCGCCGGAAAGTTTCTTTGCATCCCGCGCCAGCCACGACGGCGAATTGCGCTTATCGATCAAGACGCCCAGATCCTTGAAATAGGACAGTGCGCCCGACCCCTCGCGTACCGCCACTTCATCGCCTTCCTTCATTAACATGGAAGGCACATCCGTGCGGCGGCCATTCACGGTGAAATGGCCATGGGTCACCAGCAGGCGGGCTTGCGCGCGGCTGGTGGCGAATCCGAGCCGGAAGACGATATTATCCAGCCGGGATTCCAGGATCTGCAGCAGGTTCAAACCCGTCAGGCCGCGACGGCCGAGGGCGGCTTCATAATAACGGCGGAACTGGCGCTCGAGCACACCATAGATGCGGCGCGCTTTCTGCTTTGCGCGCAGCTGGCGGGCGAAGTCGGATTCACGACCGGTGCGGTTTCCACCGCGGCCGCCGCCCTTGCTGGCCAGGCGTCCGTGCTGGCCCGGAGCAAAGTTGCGCTTCTCGATCGCGCACTTCGGGGTGAAACAGCGTTCACCCTTCAAATATAATTTCTCGCCTTCACGCCGGCACAATTTACACACCGGTCCAAGTTGTTTTGCCATAAATCGTTACCTCACCTAAACTAAACGCGGCGTTTCTTAGGAGGCCGGCATCCGTTATGAGGAACCGGTGTGATATCCGCAATGGAACGAACTTTCATACCCATGGACTGGACGGCGCGGATCGCATTTTCGCGGCCCGGGCCGGGGCCTTTCACAAATAGATCGACTTCCTGGATCCCCAGTTGCTGCGCAGCCTTCACCGCTTGTTCGGCAGCCAGGCGTGCAGCGAACGGGGTGCTCTTGCGCGAGCCTTTGAAGCCGGCTGAACCGGCGCTGCCCCAGGCGACCGTATTGCCTTCAGTATCGGTCACTGTGACGATCGTATTATTGAATGAAGCGAAGATATGCACCTGTCCCGATGACAGGCTGCGCTTGCCTTTTTTGGCGCCAGCTGTTGCGCGGCGCACGGAGCGTACACTTTGAGCCATATTTCTCTATACCCTTTCGGACAGGATTATTTCTTACCGCCACGACGGCGACCGCGCCCCGCAACTGTTTTCTTGGTGCCCTTGCGGGTTCGCGAATTCGTTTTCGTGCGCTGACCGCGCACCGGCAGGTTACGGCGGTGGCGCAGTCCGCGATAAGACCCGATCTCGATCAGCCGCTTAATGCTCAACTGAACATCGCGGCGCAGATCGCCTTCCACCTTGAAATTCTTGGTGATATATTCGCGCAACGAAGCAACATCCGACTCGCTCAAATCCTTCACGCGCGTGTCGGGACTGACCCGGGTGTTCGTCAGGATCTGACGCGCACGCGTCGGGCCGATGCCATAAATATAAGTCAAGCCAATTTCCACCCGCTTATTGCGGGGCAGGTCAACGCCTTCGATTCTCGCCATAGTCGATTACCCTTGTCGCTGCTTGTGCTTCGGATTTTCGCAAATAATATAGACGCGGCCTTTGCGCCGGACGATCCGGCACTTGGCACAGCGCTTGCGAATGGATGGTGACACTTTCATAAATTCGATCTCCTTGCGTGGCTGTCATCACGACCAGCCAAACGATTGATTATACCGTCACTTATTTTATCCGTCCAGCAGAATTGTCGCTGTTTGGGTCCTGGACAGTCAGGATGAGGGGTTCACCTTCGGTGACGGCGACTGTATGTTCAAAATGCGCCGTCAAAGACCCATCGGCAGAGACAACCGTCCACTGGTCGGGCAGGACACGCGTTTCGGACGTTCCGACCAGCACCATCGGTTCCAGCGCGATCGTCATTCCGGGACGAAGAGGCACACCGCTTCCGGCCGAACCGTAATTGGGTACCTGCGGTCCTTCGTGCATTTCTTGTCCAACACCGTGGCCTGTATATTCGCGTGTCAGGTGAAAGCCACGGCTTTCCACATAATTCTGGATCGCCGCCGAGACGTCTCCGGTGCGATTGCCCGCACACATCATTTCGATGCCGGCGAACAATGCGCCCTGGGTGGTCTCCAACAGATCCCTGGCCTGGGGAGCGATCTCCCCCACTCCGGCGGTCAGTGCCGAATCGGCTACGAAACCTTCCAGCACCGTTCCGCAATCCAGAGAGACGATGTCTCCAGCCTTGAGCTTGCGCTTCGGGCTGGGGATGCCGTGCACCAACTCTTCGTTGATGCTGATCGTCACCGAGGCCGGGAACGGCGGGTGGCCGTATCCCTTGAAGGGCGATACACATCCGTGTTTCCGCAGGACTTCCTCAGCAGCCGCGTTGAGGTCGGCTGTGGAAACACCGGGTTCTAAAAGTGCCCTGGCTGCCGCCAACGCGGTTGCGTTGATCCGGCCTGCCTCCCGCATGATCTCGATCTCAGCGGGACTTTTAAGATGAATTTGACGCGCCCAGTTCATATGACGACGCTAATCACTAATTCTTCAGTGCAGATAACAACTCTGCAGTGACGTGCTCAACAGGAAACGTACCATCGATCTCCAGCAACTTGCCCTTCTGTCGATAATATTCGATCAATGGTGCGGTTTGTTCTAGGTAAACCTCGATGCGATGCTTGACGGTTTCAGCCTTGTCATCATCACGTTGATAAAGTTCCGAACCGTCCTCATCGCAAACGCCCGCTTGTTTGGGCGGATTGAACTTCTGATGATAGATATGACCCCTGGCCCGGCAGGTCCAGCGCCCGCTGATACGTTCCACTGAAACCGATTCGGGGGCGGTCATGTACGGCACCACGTCCACCTGGCCGCCGCTGATGCTGTCCAGCAGCCTGTCGAGCACGTCCGCCTGGGGTGGGGTACGCGGAAAGCCGTCCAGAATGGCGCCATTTTGAGTGTCCGGACGCGACAGGCGTTCGCGCAGCATGCCGATCGTCACGTCGTCCGGCACCAGCTCGCCCTTGTCCATGAAGTCCTTGGCGAGCTTCCCCAGGTCCGTTTGATTCTTAATGTTCTCTCGAAACAATTCACCGGATGAGATGTGTGGCAATCCGGTTTTTTCTGACAAAATCTTGGCCTGCGTTCCCTTGCCCACCCCGGGCGGCCCGAGCATGACGAAGTAAGTTGCCATGGATGCTCCTAGCTCCTAACGGACAAGCAGTGAGTCCTGGTAACCGTGCAATTTCATTTCGGCGTCAATGTTCATGAATGTATCGCGGACCACACCCACCACGATCAGCAAACCTGACGAATTGACGAGGAACAGTCCGGCAGAAGAGCTTGCCTGCGCCATTCCGAATGCGCCCAGCACCAATGTGAGTATGAAAGGCATTGCCGCCACAGCGCCGAGCAACAGGGCGCCGGGCAAAGTGATTCGCCGCTGAACCGCGCTCAAATATTTCTGGGTGGGTGCGCCGGTGTGCACGCCCGGAACGGTGGCCCCGGCCCGCTTCAGGTTTTCCCCATAATTCTGCTGGTCGAAAAGCACCGAGGTGTAAAAGAATGTAAACACGACCACGAACACGAAATACAATGTCCAGTATCCCCAGTTGTTCGTGCCGGTGCTGCCGAAGAAACTTTGCACGCCCAGGAAGAAATTCCTGATCGGCTCGCTCTCAGCATTAATGAAGAAACTGGCGACGATCGCCGGGAATTGCAGAATGGCGCTGGCGAAGATCAACGGGATCATGCCGGATAAGTTGACCATCAGGGGCAGGGTGCCTTTGACGGGCATCGACATGCGGTTGCCCATGCGGCGTCCCGGATACATGACCGGTACGTTCCGTCGTCCCTGCTGGACGTAGACGATGGCAAACACCGTGATGATAATAACCACGATGGTGAAGGCCAGCATAAACCAGCGGGTGGACACGTCCGAGAGCAGAGCGGCAAAGTTGAAGGGCATCTGTGAGACAATGCCGGCAAAAATGACCAGCGAAAGTCCCTGACCGCGAATTCCATATTCGGAGATCAATTCCCCCAGCCAAATGGCGAACATCGTGCCGGCGGTCATCGCCAGCAGGAGGGTCACGGACGACAGCCAAAGCTCGGGGGTAAACCCGAAATTGACGATCGGTTGACCAATTGGAGAATTGATGGAAAGCGAGTTGAAAATATTGATCTGTCCGATGGCGGAAAGGGCTGCCATGGGTACCGCCAGGTAATAAGTCCATTTTTCCATCCAGCGGCGGCCTTCGCGCGGGTCTTCCGTCATGCGTTGCTGAAGCGCCGGGATGATGGGGATCAATAGTTGCAGGATGATCTGGGCGGTGATATACGGATAAACGCCCATCGAGAGCAATGAGAAATTGGAAACTGTGCCGCCCGAAAGCAGATCCAGGAAATCCAGGAAATTCCCGGTCCCGGCACTGGATTGGGTAAAGGCGCGCAGGATTTCAAAGTTGATCCCGGGCGCCGGCACATTGGCCGCGATGCGATAGATGATCAGGATAAACAACGTAATCAGGAGCTTACGTCGAATATCCTGTGATCTCCAAACGCGCAGCAGGCTTGTGAACAACGATTGCATCAGAAATATCCTCTTTAGGCCTGTTCGATCACTTCGACGCTGCCGCCGGCTTTTTCGATCTTGGCTTTGGCGCTGGCGCTGACCCGTTGTACGCGCACTTTCAACGCGACCTTAAGTTCGCCGCGTCCCAATACGACCACCGGGTTGCGTGTGTCTCGCAGGAGATGTGCCTTGTCGAGCGTTTCCGGCGTGACATCTTCACCGGCCTTGAAAGCCTGGGACAGTTGATCCAGGTTGACCTCATTGAAGAATACCTGATTCGGCGGCGTAAAGCCTTCGCCCCGCATGAACGGCAGGCGACGATAGAACGGCAGGTTGCCGCCCTGACGATACAGATGGCCGCCCTCGCCTGAGCGTGAGCCCTGTCCCTTTGTACCGCGGCCGGCAGTCTTGCCCTGCCCGGCGGAAATCCCGCGGCCTACGCGTTTGCGATTTTTTTTGGAGCCCAGATTGGGCACGAGATCGTGTAACTTCATGGATATTCCTACTCTTCGATCTTAAGCAAGTGAATGATCTTGGTGAGCATGCCGCGTACGGCGGGAGTGTCGTTATGCTCGACGGTTTGATGCAGACGGCGGAAACCCAGCGCCCGCACGGTGGCTTTCTGATCTTTGGGGTACCCGATCGCGCTGTGGATCAATGTCACGCGCAGGGTTTTCCCGGAGGCGGATTTCTTAGGCATGTTGCTTCCTTCGCTCCCAGAACGGCAGCACTTCTTCCACCTTCTTGCCGCGGCGGGCTGCCTCTTCCTGCGGGGGCTTCAGTTGATCGAGCGCATCGAAGGTGGCCATGACAACGTTGAGCACATTGGCGCTGCCCATCGACTTGGTCAGGATATCGCGCACGCCAGCGACTTCCAAGACGGCACGCACGCCGCCGGCCGCGATCACGCCCGTACCGGGGGAGGCCGGCTTCAGGAAAACACGCGCCCCGCCCACTCGTCCGAGGGTTTGATGCGGGATGGTCGTCCCGGAGAGCCGCACAACGCGCAGGTCCTTGCGGGCGCGTTCGGAGGCCTTGCGCATCGCATCGGGTACGGCGTTGGCTTTGCCGACGCCCATGCCGATCGTGCCCTTTTTATCCCCGACGACGACGGTCACGCGGAACTGAAAGCGGCGCCCGCCTTTCACTACTTTGGCGACGCGCGCGATCTCGATCACGCGCTCTTCGAACGCGTCCTGGGACTCGTAATTTTGTTGCCCTCGGGATTGTTGCCCTCTGGCCTGCTGCTTTCCGGATGATTCATTTTGAGCCATGTTTTACTCCACTTGGGCCTAGAATTGCAGGCCGCCTTCACGAGCGCCGTCAGCCAATGCCTTGACGCGTCCACTATATCGATACCCGCCGCGGTCGAACACGACCGTGGTAATGCCCTTGCTTTTCGCACGTTCAGCCACGGTCTGGCCGATGAGCTTGGCTTGTTCGGCTTTCTTCATACCCTTAACCTTTTCGCGCAGGTCTTTATCCACCGAGGAGGCCGAGACGAGGGTATGCCCCTCAACATCGTCGATGATCTGCGCGTACAGTCCATTCAAACTACGAAACACATTCAGGCGCGGCCGCCCGGTGGTGCCGAATACCTTGGCACGCACACGTGCATGCCGTTTGGCACGCGCAACAGAACTACTCTTGACAGCCATGACTTACTTGGCTCCTTTCCCGGCTTTACCGGCTTTACGGCGAATCCGTTCGCCCAGGTAACGCAAGCCTTTGCCATGATAGGGCTCGGGCGGACGCACATTGCGAACGTTGGCCGCCGTCTGGCCGACCATTTCCTTGTCATACCCGCTGACCTTGATCTGAC
>CAYUUJ010000119.1:0-6807 GCA_964447845.1 uncultured Anaerolineaceae bacterium | reverse complement strand
GGGTTACGCCCTGGTGTTTTCGATACCGGATCAGGGGCGGTTCTGAGGCAGCCAGTCGCTGGATCATCCCGGTGACCGAAGCAGGCGCCACTCTCAGCCGTTCGGCCAGGTCATTGGTGCTGGCCATCCCGCCGTCTGCGCTCAGCTCGTAAATGTGTTTCAGGTAATCCTGGATGGATTGAGTAAGAACTTCTGGCATTCGTTATCCTTTAGAAACTGTTCCACAACGTGATTGTCGTAAGGAGAAAAAAGAAAAAATAGGCGATGTTGAACCCTGCGCCTTCAGCTTTGTCACGGATGAAGCGAGGCAGGATTCTTTTGACAAGCAGCCAGGCGAAAGTGAGGGTGACCGGATTGACTGCTGCCATCCAGACCGGGAAACGGGTCCCGCCAGAGGCGACCAGGACAGAAAACCAGATCGAGGCGATCACTATGAGCAGCAAAAGTGGTGCATAACTGACGATCAGGATCTTTTTGTGACGCTTGATCATTTCGACGATCACAGGCTGGGATTCTTCGCTGACGCTATTAAGAGCCTGGACGTACTCGCCGAAGAAATAAAACGTCCCATGAACAAATGCTCCGATTGCCACCGAGGCGACCCAAATCAGGATGGGTGGCAGAGCCGCGCTCGGCGCTGCAGGGGACAAGCCCTGGTAGATCTGCCAGTAGCCGGCCAGCGTAAGCGGCGCTGCGAACACGCCGAGCAATGCACCCCAGGACAATCGCCAGAACGGCAGCGCGACCATGTTTTCGGTGCCGGATAACAATTTCACATACGGTTTCAATTTCGGGTAATCCTCCATATTTGCTTTACCTGCCAACAGAAACACGTCACCGATCGAATACAGTATGGCGGCCAGCATTGCGAGAAAACCCGTTACGCGTACAGCTTGTTCCATTGCCAGATCCGTTATTTAATCAGCAGGCCGGTGACCCATAAGAGCAGCATTCCGGTGAGCACACCCGAAAAAACGATCATGGGTTTCGGTTCTTTGGCTGTATCTTTCTGGATCAGTTTGGCGATCTCGTAAACGACCTCGAAGATCGCACCCGTGCCGACGGCTAGAAACAAAACTGCAAATGTGGGAGAGGGGATCAGACCACCGATCCATGCGCCGACAATGGCGGGAGCGCCGCCGATCAAGCCCATCAATATCAGGGCACGAAGACCCGGCCGGTCGCGCAGAACGGGTGCGATAATGCCCAGTCCCTCAGTGATGTTTTGAATAATGAAACCGACCACCAGGAAAGTGCCCAGCGCGATCTCGCCCACGTTATAAGCGGCTCCGATCGCAAGACCTTCTCCCAGGTTATGCAGACCGATTCCGATGGCGATCATGAAGGCCACCGCCAGTCGCTTCGAGGCTTCATCCCTGCCTGTGGCGGCATGCTGTCTTGAAATCGCATCCAGCAGCAGGAATGTAGCCACCGCTCCGATCCCGATCAAGCCCACTCCTTGAAATGGACCCGGCACAAGGACGACTTCCTCGAATGCCTCTGCGAGCGTGTCCAGGCCAAGAAAAACCAACAATCCGGCGGTGACAGCCATTAAGAAAATCATCCAGCGGCGGCCGAGTTGGCGCAGAGCCGGGAACCAGAAAATTCCAAGAAAGACCGGGATCACGCCTACATAAAGTCCGATCAGTGTGAAGCTGAGTAAGGTGTTTACATCCGGTTGAGGCGTCTCGAATGCGACCGGAATGTCCACGCCAAATGCGACCGCGTTGGAGCTGAAGATCGTCATACCGTATGCCTCGCCTGTCGACCAGCCGTATTCGAGGTGAATTACGGCCGTCCCAAGTCGCGGGATGGTGGCGTCCGGCGTGACCGTGAAAGGCCAGACGGCTTCGTTGATCACAACCTGCGCGATGGTCAGCTCTTCGGGGCCGGCGTTACGGACATAAATTTCGATCTGGTTATGCTCAAGTACATACCGCTCGATCTTTAAATCCTCCACAGGCACCGGTGATTGGAGATCCAGGCCGCCGTTGGTGGTTAAAAATAATGCAATTACACCAGCCAATAAAATGATCGGCAGGAGGAAAAGCAATAACGTGCTCAGGCGTGATGGAGACGCTTGCGTGGGTTCAGTGGTTTTACTGGTTTGTCGTTTTGCCATGATACACCTCGTCCTTTTAAGGAATCACTTCGAACATGCCGTTCCAGCCCAGCTCGGCAAACTCGGTCACGTGCGCGTGGAACATATACATGCCGGGATATTTATAGCTGAACTCAAGAATGCCGCGCTGTGCCTGGCCTTGTATGACCGTATCTGTAAATTCCGACGGGATCAGGCTGGTTCCGGTGGGGTAGTAGTTGAAGAAATTGGCATGCAGGTGGAATGAATTGATCAGATCGAATTCCAGGATGTTGACCAGATAGATCCGAACAGTATCGCCGACCCGGATTTGGATCGGGTTATTCTGGTAATGAAATGGAATACCGTTGACCGCATACAAGTCATTCGCGTCATCAAAGTCGATATCCAGGCCGTTCATCACCATCACCAATTCCCGGTCTACGCGGGGGCGGCCGACCAGCGGATCGACGATAAATGCGCCATACAGGCCTTTTGCGATGTGCCGGGCCAATGGAAAGGAATGACAGTGGTAAAGATGCAATCCGAACGGCTCGGCATCAAATTCGTAAATGAATTCCTGGCCCGGTTCCACGTGGCCGCCCGGGCCTGTCCCGGGTACCCCATCCATTTCACCTGGATGAAACCCGTGGAAATGCATGGTATGGGGATGATTGCTGCCATTGAAAAAATGGATCCGGACCCGGTCCCCTTCGGTGGCTCGAATGGTCGGCCCGGGTATACGCCCGTTATAGGTCCAGGCGGGAAACATAATGCCGGGTACCACTTCGATGTCCTTATTAATGACTACAAACTCATATTCGCGGAGTCTTTGGCCGCCTGGAAGGGTGGAGACCTTTCCATAGTCGAAATCGGTCAGGATGTCGGTCGGATTGAAGCCGTTTTTTTCATGATCCACCTCCCCGGTGCCAGGGCCGGGCTGACTGCCGTGACCCATCGCCAAATGGGCATGCTGCGAGGCCGGCCCTGGCTTATTCTGCGCCAGAGCCGTTGCGCCGGCTGCACCAACCAACGCAACACCGCCAACCTTGAGGAAATCACGACGGGAGAATTTTTTCATGGGACTGTCTCCTTGCTAAAATTAAATTTAGGCCAGACTAAATTAGTCTAGCCTAAAATAAGAGCCGTGTCAATGGCACGGCTCGTGGGCTAAACGGTCATTTGGCCTTACTTCTTTTTGGCTCTGATTCGCTGGAATCCGATCGCCATCGCGATCACCAGAAAGGCAATCCCAGCCCATAAAAAGGCGTCATTACCGCTGCTAATGCCTATGGCGACAAAGCTAATCCCCAGGATCAAGAAAACGGACGGGATTGGACGGGCGCGGGGTGGTTTTTGTTTGGTCATTTATTTCTCCAGTATCTCTCGGATCTCTTGTGTCCTAAGGTTGATCTGCTCCGCCACTTCGCTGCACGCGGACCCTGGGTCTGAATCCGTTTCGATCAGCGCTGCCTCGGCTTGAGCCAGCGCGGCGTATAGATGGCGGATTAACCGTTTTGTTTCGGTGGGGGCCAAACCTATGCCAACCAGGGTTTTGTCGATTTGCACCGTGTGCTGGACCAGATGAGCGGTGAAGCGATGGAGACGATGCCGGACGGGGAACCGGGTCTCCTCCCAGAAGGTGGACGGAAGTTCCAGTTCCTCATCGGTGATGAGGCTGAATTCGTCGATCAACTGCGGGTGAAAATCCTGATGGTACATCAGCATCTCCTCCAGCGAGCCTTTTGTCAGGGTTGTGTATTGCTCTTCTGTCATTCCCGTAATACGAGCCTCGTCTGCCTCGGATATTGTCTCAGTGGTCCATGCGCCGGCGCGGTGTTTTTCAAGTGCATAGCGAACGACCAGGCTGAAATTAATCTCCGTGCCGAGCAGGTGTTCATACACACGCCGGACTGGCCATTCACCTTCGGCCGGCGCGCGCTCCGAATCCTTTGCTGAGAGGCCAAAAATGGCAGCTTGCAGGTCCATGTATTGTGAGTGATATTGACCCAGAACTCGCTGGGCTTGTGTGAATGAGGTGCGGCCAGCTGCTAGTTTGACGGCCAGCTGTTGCAGGTCCTGGATCGTGACGAAGAAAGCAAATCGGATACCCTCCTCATCATGGTCCTTCCAGATCCAGGCGCGTTCAAGATGCTCTTCAGTCACCGGCGCCATCAAAAAGGCGAAGCTCTTCACAGCCTCAGTTAGTTCGGAATCAAGCAAATGCATCCGTGTTTATTTTTCCTTCACCCAATTGTATCTTGATAATCATGGAATGGTTATCGATTAAGTTAGTGTAGGTTGCGAAAACAAAAAAAGATTTCTATCTTACAGAATGAAAGATCGTGCGATCTCAATTCGATCAGAATTCGGTTTATTTAATTTTATTGAGAGATATATTCATCAAAAAGTCACGTTAAGCACAAAAATGCCGTGTTTTTATGAAATAAACAACATTTATCGCCCTTTCAACTATGAAAAGAATTAGAATATTTTAAGATAAGGGTATTGTATTAAAGTGCGATTTATGTATAATGTAAAAAGGTTATTGCATGAATTCATTCGATATTAAATGTTTCATGGAATAATAAAAAACTAAATAATCGTTCTGCACATTGAGGAGTTGATGCGAGTTTGCGTTCTGTCTGACGAAGACTTTGAAGATTTCGATCCAAGTTATTACCTCAACGACTATTATAAGTGGGAAATGGTCAACGTTAAGGTCCCTGCATTCGACTTCATTCGAAAGCTCTCCCGAAAAAATGATTACGACGTATATTTGAATTTATGCACCGGCGCCGGAAATGAGGAGCTGGGTATTGACGTTGTTCAAGCCCTCGAAATGCTCAACCTTCCATTCACGGGTGCGGACAGCCGCTTCTATGAACCGACGCGTGAACAGATGCAAGCCGTGGCCGAGATCCAGGATGTGGGCTTTGCGCGCGGATTTCACGCCGAAACAGTGGACGATCTATGGCTGGCGAGAAAGCTGCGTTATCCATTGATGGTCAAGCATCCGAATAGTTATGGCAGCATGGGCATGACGCGCGAGTCGCGAGTCGAGTCGCTCGCCCAATTGCGCAAGCAGGTCCAACGCATGTGCTGGGAATTCGGCAGCGCGCGCGTCGAAGAATTCATAGACGGGCGCGAATTTTCCTGCCTGGTTGTTGATAACCCGGACGATCTTTCTGACCCATTCGCCTATCCCGCGGTGGAAATCCTTTTCCCACAAGGCGAGACCTTCCAGCATACGGAAGTGAAATGGGACAGCAGCGAAGTGCGCCTGGCTCCGGTGAAAAGTGTGCGCCTCACGGAGCGCATTCAAAAAATGAGCAAGCGCATGTATTTGGGTCTGGGCGGCGTCGGCTACGGCCGCACCGATATTCGAATGGCCGCGGACGGCGAGCTGTACATGCTGGAGATCAATCCCAACTGCGGCATCTTGTATCTGCCGGATGAAAACGGACCGGCGGATGTGCCGATCGATTACGACCCGGATGGACACGCCGGGTTCCTGGATCGCATTTTCCGCTCGGCGATAATGCGTCAGGAAATGCGCGTTCCGGTGCGCACCCGCGCCAGGCAATACGCGAAGATCTAACAAGATTACATTCATGCACAAAGCCCGCGATAATTCGCGGGCTTTTTTTGGTTGTCGATCCTTGAGTTTGGATTCTTAACGCAAAGACGCAGAGTCGCGAAGCTTACGCTATTTAATAAAAACAACCTCAGGAAATTGCGGCGAGTCACCGTTGAATAAGTCCGATGGCCGGCCTTTTAGCGTGGCATCAAAAAATGCCAGCAGGTACGTTTCCGCGATTTTGATCATGCGCTGCCCGTTGATCGGACCCTTCAGGCCTAATTGTGGAGCGATGGGGGAGAGCAATGGTAAATCACTAAAGTCATGATGCTTCGTACCCGCGATGACTGTCACGCCTTTCCTCTCCGATACATGCTCCTGAAATTGAGCGAACAGGCGATTGTTTTTACTGTCGACGTCGTTCGCCCAGCCCTGACTGAACATGAAAAATGCCGGTTGAGGCACTCCCGAATTCAACACTTCGAGTGAGACTGGGGTCATGAACGGGTCGAGACCCAGGACCGCATCACAACGCTCATCGGATCCACAGAATTGGATAGCCGCACCGCCGCCGGTGGAGTGGCCATATACTCCCACACGGTCTGGATCAAGTAAAGTATAAAATGTGCTGCCAGGGAGATTATTTTTTTCGTTCAGGGTATCCAGGGCAAATGAAATATCGCCCGCCCATTGGTCGGCGAGCAGGCGTGCGGCCATGTCGTACACGTCGTCGGGTGCATCCTCGGGCAGGGCATCTGGATTGTTGGGAGCGATGCGGCCATCCGGAAACGCAGTGGTGAGCGCGCCATAGGTGTGCTGAATGGCGGCCACCACATATCCATGACTGGCCAATTCGATCGCCTGCCCGCTGTTTTGCGCGGCGAATCCATTCCAACCATGCGAGAAGATAATGATCGGGTAACCGCTGCTGGAGGGCGCGGGTTGGGCGCCTTTGTAGGCCGGCGTCCGGACCAACGCCAGATGATCCAGAAAGAAGGGCGGCATTTCGAGGAATTCCGAGATGGCGGGACCGAAGATGTCGGCGCGCTCCATCCAGGGTGCAAGTTGATCCTCGGGTTTGGGTTCTGCCGGGTACCAGATCTGGATCATGAAACTGCGCGGCTCATCTTTGCCGGAGTAGAGTTCT
>CAYUUJ010000118.1:0-6830 GCA_964447845.1 uncultured Anaerolineaceae bacterium | reverse complement strand
TATGATGGCATGTTGTACATGCTGGGCTTGCTGCACGTCAGCGGGAAATTCAAAATCCAAGGAGATCTTCCATGACAGACTTTACGCCCATGCCTGAGCATAAATTCACATTCGGCTTGTGGACGGTTGGAAACATTGGCCGGGACCCGTTCGGAGGTCCGGTGCGCGAAACGAAATCGCCGGTGGAACTCGTTCACTTATTAGCGGAGGTCGGCGCGTGGGGCGTTAATTTCCACGACAACGACCTGGTCCCGATCGACGCGACGCCAGCCGAACGGGACCGTATCGTGCGGGACTTCAAAGCCGCGCTGTCCGAAACGGGGATCGTTGTCCCGATGGCCACCACCAATCTTTTCACAGACCCGGCCTTCAAGGACGGCGCTTTCACCGCCAACGATCCAAAAGTCCGTGCCTATGCCTTGCAAAAAACTTTGAACGCCATCGACCTGGGTGTGGAATTGGGCGCGAAGATCTATGTCTTCTGGGGTGGGCGCGAAGGCACGGAGACCGATGCCGCCAAGAATCCGATCGAAGCCATCAAGCGCAGCCGCGAGGCCATGAATTTTCTTTGCGAGTATGTGCTGGATAAAAAATACGACCTCAAGTTCGCGCTGGAGGCCAAGCCGAATGAACCGCGCGGCGATATGTACAATTCCACCACCGGTCATATGCTGGCGTTCATCGAAACGCTGGACCATCCGGAGATGGTGGGTGTGAACCCGGAAGTGGCGCATGAACACATGGCCGGCTTGAACTTTGTGCACGGTGTAGCCCAGGCGCTGGAAACCGGCAAGCTGTTCCATATCGACCTGAACGATCAGTCATTTGGCCGCTACGACCAGGACTTTCGGTTTGGAGCAGTTAACCTCAAAAGCGCGTTTTTTCTTGTGAAGCTGCTCGAAGACAATCATTACGATAGCAGCCGGCACTTCGATGCGCACGCCTATCGCACGGAAGATTACGAGGGCGTCAAGGATTTTGCGCGCGGCTGTATCCGCACATACCTGATCTTGAAGGATAAGGCTGCGCAATGGAATGCAGATAAGGAAATTCAGTCTTTGGTGGCCGGGATCAACGCCGGTGATGGTTCGATGGACCAATACTTTGGGAAATACAGCGCCAAAAAGGCCACCGCTTTAAGAGAACAGGCATTCGATCGCCAGGCATTGGGAGCCCGTGGCCTCAAATATGAACGCCTCGACCAGCTGACTGTCGACCTGCTCCTGGGTACAAGATAGACCCCTTGCATTTGAAATAAGTTTTCCGGGAATTTCTCAATTTTAGGACGCAGAAAAAAGTTGACGAACGCTGAGAAATCATCACGAGAATCTGTGTAATCCGCTTGCTTCGCGATCAGCGTCCAATACCGAAGTTATAGAGAAAAAACGATATGACGATTTCCGCCTCGACTCGCCCGATCCGTAAACGTGTTTCCGACTTGCTCAACCAGATGACCCTGGATGAAAAGCTGGCTCAGATCGGTTCCTACTGGATCTACGAATTGCAAACCAATGGAAAGCTGGACCAGCAAAAGTTTGAAGAAAAGCTGAAGCACGGCATCGGACAACTTACCCGCGTGGCAGGCGCTTCCACGCTGGATCCCGAGTCTGCTGCAAAGGCGGCCAACACAATCCAGCATTTCCTGGTGGGCCGCACCCGCCTGAAGATCCCGGCCATTCTGCATGAAGAATGCTGTTCCGGCGCGTTGATGTTGGGCGGCAGCATGTACCCGCAGATGATCGGGTTGGCCAGCACATTCCAACCTGAACTGGCCGGGCGCATGACAGAGGTTATTCGAAAACAGCTGCGGGCTATCGGTTCGCATCAGGGTCTCGCTCCTGTGCTGGACGTCTCACGCGACACACGCTGGGGGCGCCTTGAGGAAACATTCGGCGAGGATCCCATGCTCGTCAGCCATTTTGGTGTGGCTTATATTCGCGGGTTGCAAGGAGAAGATCTGACCGAAGGGATCCTGGCGACCGGCAAGCATTTTATCGGTCATAGTCTGTCTCAAGGCGGATTGAACTGCGGGCCTGTGCACATTGGCCCGCGCGACCTATGGGACGTATTCCTCGCACCTTTCCAGGCGGCAATACGCGACGCCGGTCTGGCTTCAATCATGTGTTCGTACCCTGAATTGGACGGGGAAGTGGTGGCCGCCTCGCGCCGCATTCTGACCGATCTCTTGCGCGACACCCTGGGCTTCGATGGGTTGGTCGTCTCGGACTATCACGCCATTAATATGATCCATGAGTACCACAACGCTGCCCCGGACAAACAAACCGCAGCAGGCATGGCGCTTAATGCGGGCGTGGACGTCGAACTCCCAACTACCAATTATTATTGCGACCCACTGCGCGCAGCGTTGGAGGCAGGTGATCTCGACCTGGAACTGATAGACACCGCGGTGCGCCGCCATTTGCAAAAGAAGTTCGAAACCGGCCTGTTCGACAATCCCTATGTGGATGAAAGGCGTGTACACGAAGTTTTCGAGACTGCCGAGCAGCGCAGTCTGGCGCGTGACCTGGCGCGCAAAAGCATGGTGTTGTTGAAGAACGACGGTTTGTTGCCGCTCAAGAAATCGATCGGCACCCTGGCGGTGATCGGGCCGAACGCCCATCACGGACGAAATCAACTGGGCGATTATTCGTACCCGGCCATGATGGCTCTTATGCGGCTCACCATGCCGGAGAATTCATCGGTTGTGGAGAGTGACCCGGCTGCCCTGGAAGAATACGCCATCAAGATCTTTACGACGCTCGATGGCATCCGTGAAACTGTGTCGGCGGATACCAAAGTGTTATATGCCAGGGGTTGCGATAACCTGGATGATGATCGCAGCGGCTTCGATGAAGCATTAGGTATCGCCGAACAAGCGGACGCGGTGGTGCTGGTACTTGGAGATCGTTCCGGATTGACCCCGGAGTGCACCACGGGTGAAACGCGTGACAGCGTGGATCTGCGCCTGCCCGGCGTGCAGGAAGAGCTTGCCAAAGCCATCCTTGCCACCGGTAAACCGGTGGCTGTGGTTCTGATCAATGGCCGGCCGTTCGCAACCCCGTGGCTGGATGAAACTGCCAATGCCATTCTCGAAGCCTGGTTGCCCGGCGAGGAGGGCGGCCATGCGATTGCCGATGTGTTGTTCGGTGACGTGAACCCCGGAGGGAAACTACCCGTCACCTTTCCGCGCCATGTTGGGCAGGTGCCGATTTTCTATAACCATAAACCTTCAGGCATGCGATCCAACTGGTACGGGGATTACGTCTCCGAAAAAGTTGCGCCGCTGTATCCATTTGGACATGGCTTGAGTTTCACAAGTTTTCATTATAATGATCTTTCGATCAACAAAAAGCAGGTGACAGGCGGTGAGGTGGTGGATATATCGCTCGAGGTTGTAAATAGCGGATCGCTAGCCGGTGAAGAGGTCGTCCAGCTTTATGTCCGGGATGAGTTTGCAACCACGCCTCGACCTGTGAAGGAGCTAAAAGGCTATCTGCGCCTGACCCTTCAACCTGGTGAAGCCTGCACGATCATTTTCCATCTCCCGGTGGACTTATTGGCATTTTACGACGAAGACTTGAATCTTGTGCTTGAACCCGGTAAGATGGATATTATGCTTGGCAGTTCTTCCGAGGATATTCGTTTGCGTGGACTGGTTACCATCACAGGGGCCAGGAAAATCCCGGTAAAAGAGCGCGTGTTCGAGTGCCCCGTCGAGATCCAATGATCGAGTTCGTATCTAAATCATTTTTCACCACGGAGCACACAGAGAGCACGGAGAATTAATAAAAACTCTGTGAGCTCCGTGTTCTCCGTGGTGGATCTATTCCTTGAAAGAGTGAATGGTTAAACGATATTTCCTGGGGATCGATACCTCAACCACCTCCAGTAAGGCCTTGCTGATCGATGAAACCGGCCAGGTGCTTGCGGAGGCGTCATCTCCGCACACGCTGCAGACGCCGAAACCGCTTTGGTCGGAACAAGACCCAACCGAGTGGTGGGGAGCGG
Organism: uncultured Anaerolineaceae bacterium; assembly: GCA_964447845.1. Lineage (GTDB taxonomy): Bacteria > Chloroflexota > Anaerolineae > Anaerolineales > Villigracilaceae > DASXQN01. Next base: position 2,822 of record CAYUUJ010000118.1, on the reverse strand, counting down.
TCTCAGCGAGTGTCAAACAGGTTTTAACGGAGTCAGGCGTGGAGGCGGAACGTGTCGAGGCGATCGGTCTGACGGGGCAAATGCACGGGCTGGTCCTGCTTGATGAAAGGGGGGAGATCCTGCGTCCGGCAATTCTTTGGAACGACCAACGGACACAAGTGGAGTGCGAAGAGATCCACGCGCGCATAGGCCGGTCCAAGTTCATTCAGATTTCGGGAAATGTGGCGTTGACGGGTTTCACTGCCCCCAAAATATTGTGGGTTAAAAAAAATGAACCACAAGTGTATGCAAAAGCGCGGCACATGCTCCTGCCGAAGGACTATATTCGGTTTAAATTGACCGGTGCATACGCCACGGACAAAGCCGACGGCTCGGGCACGGTGCTGTTCGATCTGAAGGAGCGTAACTGGTCGCCCTATGTTTTGGAAAAGCTCGAAATTGACCCTGCATGGATGCCGGACACTTTCGAAGGAACCGAGTTCACCGGCCATGTAACTACGGAAGCTGCCTCCGCTACCGGATTGAAAGCGGGGACACCGGTCGTGGCGGGCGGCGGCGACCAGGCGGCTCAGGCCGTTGGAGTGGGCGCCGTGGAACCGGGTGTGGTTGCATTAAGCATCGGAACAAGCGGTGTGGTGTTTGCCACAACACCGGCCGCCCTGATAGAACCGGAAGGTCGCTTGCATGCCTTTTGCCACGCCGTACCCGGGATGTGGCATTTCATGGGTGTGATGCTTTCGGCAGCGGGGAGTTTGCAGTGGTATCGCGATACAATCGCTCCAGGCATGAGTTTTGATGAACTTTTGAAAGAAGCAGAAACAGTTTCTCCAGGATGTGAGGGATTGCATTTCCTCCCCTACCTGAGCGGCGAGCGTACCCCTCATCCGGATCCACTGGCGCGCGGCGCGTTTATCGGCCTGACCATCCGCCACGGCCGCGGACACATGACACGTGCGGTGCTCGAAGGTGTATCATTCGGACTGAAGGATAGTTTCACCCTGATCCAAAGCGCTGGATTGGGTGTCATCGATCAAGTGCGCGCCTCGGGCGGCGGTGTAAAAGGGACGTTATGGCGACAGATCCTGGCGTCCGTGCTCGAAGCAGAACTGGTAACCGCCAAAGGTACCAGCGAAGGCGCCGCGTTTGGCGCTGCTCTGCTTGCGGGAGTGGGCGCCGGCGTTTGGAGTGATGTACCCGGCGCGTGTCAAGCGGTGGTTAAGATCTCTGGTGGTACAAAACCAGACCCTGTGCAGGTTGATGCCTATCGCAAGGCGTATCCAGTTTATCGGGAACTGTATCCCGCCTTGAAATCATCCTTTGGGAAAATGGAATAACTCTTTTAATGATGTCCTGGTTAAACACAAAGGGCACAAAGGACACGATGGCTCGAAAGAATCGAACCGTTGTGTTCTCTGTGTTCAAGGAACGATTTTCAGGTGACTGACTTTCACGGTGAACCGACAAGATTGCTTGAGAATAAGTTTCTTCGATTGGAATTTTTGACTAACGCACCACGCATTGTCCGTTTTGCACCAGCGGGGAAGCCGAATATGTTCGCTGACCTGGGAAAATCGTCAATCAACACACCTTATGGCGATTTCTATTTTCGCGGCGGGCACCGGTTGTGGCATGCCCCGGAGGCCATGCCTCGCACTTATATCCCTGACAATGAAGGGGCGGTGATCAGTGAAATCGAAAATGGTGTTTGTATCGATCAACCTGCCGAAGCATGGACGCATATTGCCAAACGGATCGAGATTCGCCTGGATCCAGAACGTGCACATGTTCGCGTCCGGCACGAATTGAATAATGAAGGAGCCTGGGATGTGAGTCTTGCGGCATGGGCTCTCACCATGTTTCGCCAGGGCGGCGTCGGGATCTTCCCGCAGCCGGCCGGCAATACAGATGAAGCCGGACTCCTGCCAAACCGGCAAATAACATTCTGGCCGTACGCAAGCGTAAATGATCAAAGACTGTCCTTGAATGACGACGTCATCCTTGTTCGCGCGCTCCCCGGGTTGCCTCCGTTAAAATTTGGTTACTTCAACCGGCACGGTTGGACAGGGTACTGGCTGGATGGAGTTTTATTCGTAAAACGGTTTGAAATACACAATAGCCCAGACATTTTTCCCGATGGCGGCTGTAACGTTGAGAGTTATTGCAACGATGCGTTTCTCGAACTCGAAACACTCGGACCTTTAACACATCTTGTGCCAGGTGGGAGGGCGGTCCACGAGGAGACCTGGGAACTTTACGACAGTTTGGACCAGGCGTTTATTCCTGATCCTCTGCGTCAGCGATTGCTGAAGAAATAGGAAATAGGAAAGAGGAAGGAGGAAAGCGGAAAGAGGGAAAACTGTTTCGTGAGGGTTGAGATCTTATTATCCTGAGTGATCTTGCGGAGCTAATAGAGTTTCGCATCAATCCAGGAACGGCTGGTAATAGGTGGGTAGGATCGCGAATACGATCACAATGATATTACAAGCAAGCATTATTAATATGATGGTCAGGTGGAGATTTTGCCGGATGCGCGGTGAGAGTGCCGCATACCAACCACTGATCATCAAAAGCGACAACGCTCCGATGGCTGGAAAGAGAAACCGGCCCTGACTGGCTGCCGTAGTTAGTCCGTTACGCATAACCGCCGCGATCGTGAACAAGGCAACCAACCAGGTGGCAACCCACGGACTTTTTTCCCGTATCCAATTTTTCTCTTTGATCAGATCGCGTCCCTGTAGCAAAGCTCCAATCGTCCCCAGGCTTGCCAGTAGGATCACAATCCAACCTGGCAAACCAACTGCCAGCCAACCTACTTTTCCCCA
>CAYUUJ010000117.1:0-6856 GCA_964447845.1 uncultured Anaerolineaceae bacterium | reverse complement strand
GAGCGGCCTGCAGAGGACCGGGAGCGCTGAAGGGCTGTTCGCCATACATGGCGTCATAGACCCACTTGTTCGCAGCTTTCCAGGAATCGGGCAGGGTGGATTCGTAGCTACCGGAGGCATCGCCAGAGTAAATCTGGGCGGCGCCAGCGATATAGCTGCCTTGGTAGGCAACATGGGTCTGCCACTGCGTGGCGTAACCGACCTGGACCATGTTGTCGCGGTCGAAGCCTGCTTCAGTGGAGTTCAAGCCGTTGACGTCAACGGTCAACAGTTTGGCGACCGCGGCGAGCGTGTCCCAGTTCCATTCGACTTCGCTACCATCGGGCATGACATAGCTTTCGCCGTAGGTGGAGGGCGGGTAGTTCAGGCCGGCCTCATCGAAGTAAGCGGGAACATAGAAGGTGGCGGCGGGGAACACAGCGAAGGGCAAGCCAACCTGGCCTTCACCAGTCTGATAGAACGCGACCAAAGCCGGGTCGAAGACGCTGGTGTCGAAGCCGGTTTCCTCGATGTACGGTCCGAGGTCGAGCCACTGGCCAAAGAAGGCGTTGGAACCGCCCCAACCCACCGGGCCGATGATATCAGGCGCAGCGCCGGCGGCGATCTGTGTGGAGAGCGTGTCCTTGGCGGCATCGAACGGAACGACTTCGAGCACTAATTCGATCTCATCCTGGGAGGCATTGAAATCAGCCACAACTTCTTCCTGGATGGCGATCTGATCGGGCTGGGTGCCGGTACCGAGACCGACGAACCAGCGGATCTGGGTCTTGCCTTCGGCTGCCGGAGGCTGGGTAGCTGCCGGTTGACCGTCTGGTCCCTCGGTGGCTGCGGCCGGCTGACAGGCGGCCATCACAATGGAGGCCAGCACGACCAGCGCGGTCAAAATGTACAGATTCTTCTTCATGGAAATTTCTCCTCTTTCTTGTTTTGGTTAGGTGGACTCAATGGGTCGAAGGAATGTATTATCTCTAAGACGTATCACCTCCTTTTCGGGTTGGACATATTCATGCAATCGAACACCCACACGAGCGCCGGATGATCAATTCTGTGGGTAGAAGCGTAACCCCGCTGGTCGCGTGTTTTTCAAGGACCCCAAACAGCTGTTCGGCTGCCAGCCGTCCAACGGATTCAGTGGGGGCGCGTACGGTGGTCAGCGGCGGAGTCAAAAACGCAGACAGACGCTGATCGTCAAAGCCCACCACGGCAATATCCTCCGGCACGCGCAGATTATTATCGGCCAGGGCCGCGATCACACCGACCGCGGCATCGTCATCGCCGGAGAATACAGCATCGAACGCGACCCGCTTTCCATTTCCCAGAAATTCCTTAAGGGATCGGTAGGCAAGGTCGCGTTCAAATTCACCACTCAAAACCAGGCTTTCGTCGAACGGGATCCCGTTCGCTTCCAACGCGGAACGATAACCGGATTCGCGCCAAAATGAGTCTTCCTGGTAGATGGGGCCGCGCATAAATAGGATGCGCTGTTTTTTATGTTCAAGGATCAGGTGATTGATCAAATTTTCGGTGGCGGCTTTATTTTCCACCGTCACACTTGGGGCATGCACGGCATCCGGCGGTGTGCGGTGCATCAGGACCATGGGAAAGCCGCTTTCGTACAAAGTAACCAGGTCTGAATCCGCCAGGCTGTCTGCAAAGACCAGCAAGCCATCCGTGTTGTGTGGGCCGATGGGGGGAGGAACTTCATTGCGACTGTCTGCGCGATACGTAGCGACCAGCAAATTGAATCCTTTGTTTCGGACAACCCGCTCGATTCCATCCAGCAGGGGCGCAAAGTAATCGTTGCTCATATTGGTGAGCAAAAGGCCGATCACATGAGTCTTCCGGGAGGCGAGCTGTCGCGCGGCTGCGTGCGGCACGTATTTCATCTCCGACATGACCCGTTCCAGCCGTGCCGCCACTTCTTCGGAAACCGGTACATTGTTGTTGATATACCGGCTGACAGTAGCCACAGACACACCAGCCCGTCGTGCTACGTCCCTAATAGTAACCGAGGAAGATTTACGAGTCATAGCTCAAATTTTCTGTAACCGGTTACTGTAACCGGTTACATTATTTCATAGGCGGCAGGCAGAGTCAAGCGACGCTTCCCTTAAAAAATCGTCCGAAAGGGGGGTTAATTAAATTGGACGGGCCAGCTCTGTACAGCCGGCCCGTCCAAAAGAAAGAGGGGAGATCTACTTGTTATAGATGGTGTTCAGGTCGTCGACCAGCTTCTGGAATTCAGCTTCGAAGTCGAACGCATCGGGAGCAGTGTTGTTCATCAAATCCATGAAGGTCTGCTGACGAGCGAAGGCTTCGGTCCAGTTCGGCTGGTACTGCTCGGCACTCGGGGTGTCCGGGTAAGCCAGGCCTTGAACGAAGACATCCCAGCTTTCGGCAGAGACGAACGGATAGTCAGTCGACTTCTGCGCGAAGAAAGCTTCGGTCTTCGAATCGATCGCGGGCATGGCGCCGTAGATCGGGAGCAGTTTGTCAGCGCCATCGCCGATCAGGTAGCTCAAGACTGTGAAGGCTTCTTCAGGATGCGGGGTGCCTTTCCAAATGCGGAAGGTGTCTGCATCGACACGGCCGTTGACCACACCGTCGGCGCCCATCGGCTGGATACCGAGCTGGAATTCGAGCCCTGCATCTCTGAAGTCACCGAGACAGCAGGTGTACCAGGTCTGGGTCAGGCCCATGGCGGCTTTGCCGGTGGCGAAGATGTTGCCGTTGCCGAATTCTGGCGCAGCGGAGAGCGGACCGGTGGCGATGAAGGGCTGTTCGCCATACATGCCGTTGTAGTACCACTGCCAGGCTTCCTTCCAGCCGGCCGGGATGGCGGACTCGTAGTTGCCTGTGGCATCACCGGTGTAGACCTGGGCCGCACCATCATAGAAGGTGGCGACGGAGTTCGGGTGCTGCCATTGGGGGCTATAACCAACCTGAACGATGTTGTCGCGATCGAAACCGGCTTCGGTGGAGTTCAAGCCGTTCACGTCAACGGTTAACAGTTTGGCGATGGCGGTGACGGTTTCCCAGTTCCAATCGACCGAGCTGCCGTCGGGCATGACGTACTGCTCACCATATGTTTGAGGAGGATAGTTCAAGCCGGCCTCGTCAAAATATGCGGGCACGAAGTACATGGCACCGGGGAATACGGCGAAGGGCAGGCCAACCTGGCCCTCTTCGGTCTGGTAGAAAGCGACCAGGGCGGGATCGAAGACCGAGGTATCAAAACCGGTCGATTCGATGTAGGGGCCAACGTCCAACCACTGTCCGTAGAAAGCATTGGAACCACCCCAACCTACGGGGCCGACAATGTCGGGAGCCGCGCCGGCGGCCATCTGGGTGGACAGGGAGTCTTTAGCCGCATCGAAAGGAACGATCTCCAGTACCAATTCGATCGAGTCCTGGGAGGCGTTGAAGTCAGCCACAACTTCTTCCTGGACGGCGACCTGTTCAGGATTCGTGCCGGTGCCGAGACCAACGAACCAGCGGATCTGGGTCTTGCCTTCGGCTGCCGGAGGCTGGGTGGCAGCTGGTTCGCCGCCCGGACCTTCAGTGGCGACTGCCGGCTGACAGGCTGCCATCACTACGGAGGCCAGCACGATCAGCGCGGTCAATATATACAGGTGTTTCTTCATGAAATTTTCTCCTCTTGGTATTTTGAATTAGCTGTTCTAAGTTGCCAGGAACAATGTGATCTTTTTTATCGGCAGGTCGTACCTCCTTTTACTACTGCGCCCACGAACGCGAGGGTGGATGGGGGAGTGCGTGGTAACGGCGTTTTGCCACGAAGCATTCGCCGCTGACAAAAATGGTGAGAATTAGGCAAAATTATATATAACTTAGTATGTTGGGGCAACAAACTAAGTCGCAATTATATGGACTTTCCTGCCGTTTGTCAATTGAAAATTAAATTACGAGTCCATTTTAAATATTACGGTGGGCTGACTATTGCAGCCCACCGTCTCAGAGTTCCGGCTCAGCGAATACGTGCTGCGGGAAAATCCCGCTCGATCCTAGCCCACCCACATATCAAACGTGTACAGCATGACGGACATTCCCAGCAGCAAGACGCTGGCAATCGTCCAGGCCTTATCGAAGATCTTATTTCTTCCCAAATACGCCAGGAAAATGTACAAGGCGGGAACGATCAGCATATAGCGCGCCATGCTTTGGGCAGAACCGCTCAAGACGGAGAACAGGATCGCTCCCAGGCTGAACAACGCGATCTCAGGTGAGCGACGGATCAGCCAGATCGCGCCGAGCAGGGCGATCAGGATCGCGAAAACCTCGATCCCGAAATAAACCGCGCTCTGCGTGGTAGAGGGCGCATATTCGAACAGGTTAAATTTCCAGTCATTGATCGATTTTTCAATGCTTAAATGTCCACGTCCGAAATAGAAACTCTGCAATTCGGCCCAACCTTCACCCAGGACGGAGTTCCGCCACATTAGGTATGCACCCACGGGGAGCAATGTGCTTGCACCCTGGGCGATCCACTTCCAGCTGATCGAGGTTTGAAGGGGTTGCTTCCAATTCACAGTGCGCAACCACGCGACCGCCAGTGGGATGAAAAGCAGCACGCCGTGTGCGCGCGTCCAGGCGGCCAATACAGCCAGCAGCGTGGCCCACCACCATTGGCCGCGCCGGATGAACACAAGGGACCAGAAAGCCAACCCGACGAACAATCCCTCCGTATAAACCTGCGCAAAGAAGAACGCGCTTGGAAAGACCAGCATATAAAACGCAGCCCGGAATGCGTTCTCTTCATCGAAAAGCTGGCGGGTTAATTCCCATAACGCGATCATGCCTGCCAGTGTGCCAAGCAACGCCACGGTCACGCCGGCCAGCGCGGCGGTCGCGATCTGGTTCATGCCGAACAGGCTCAGGGGCAGCATGAACGCCCGCATCACATATGGATACAAGGGAAAGAAGGAATAGTTCTTTACGATCTCCTGCCCGGTGTCCGGGTTTTCAACCCGGCCTGCCTCGGGATCGTCGTATCCACCCACCGCAATGCCCACGTAATATTCCGAATCCCAGGCTACCTGCTTGTTAAGAAACGGTTCCAGGAGGTAGATCTTTCCCCGGTTGCTAAAGCGCCCCGTTTCAGTGGAACTCCATATAACCGCGTAGTCAGGACGGCCGATTTCCAACCGCATCGAAACCAGCGATTGGAATCCATACAGAACGATAAACCAACCCAGCCAGATCAGGACGAGAGTGCGTAATTGGGACTTCATTACTGCTCCCAGCGGATAATAAAAAGTGTCATGGATTGCGGCGGAAAGGCAGGCGTGCCGGAAATATCCAGCATTCCAACGCTTTCAGCGGGATGTGTTGGATCGAACAACCAGACCTCCGCCTGCGTTGCAGCCTGCCCCTCGATCCGAATGGCTCTGGATTTCTCCTCCAGGGATAGATTGATAATGATGACAGTCAATGCGCCTTCCGTGTTCCGGGCGGCGTAGACGGATAGATCGGGGTCGTCACTGGAAGAATATATTAATTCATCGCCGAACATTTTATACATTTGGTATACGTAATAACTTGGAAAGACATCGCTTTGGGCGATCAAGCCCAAGCCGCCATATCCGGCCTTGGCCGTAAGTCCCCATTGGTTGGCCATGAAGACGCCGTTCTTGATCATGCGGCCGAGCACATCTGCCATCCAGATGGCGTTGAAGTGCGAATCGGGGGTGGCCTCGCCGCCGGCGGCCTTGCTGTAATCCGAGTTGAACTCGGTGATGGCGATCGGCAGGTCCCGTCCTGTTTCCCGATGGACAACTTCGCGCGCGTAGTTAATGATCTTGTCCCATTCCCTGGCGTTCTTTCGCAGCTCGTCGATCGAGGCGGCCCCGGATGTGCTGGAGACCGGAAATGGATATCGGTGAAAGGAAACGATATCCACAAGATCCCCGTTGGCTTTCAGGAAATCCGCAAACCAGATCGCATTCGCCTCGCTGAAGTTGGTGCTCGCTCCGGGAGCGTAGTCATAGCTGAGTTGGTGCGATTCGGGTCCGACCAGTTTTATGGTGGGATCCACGTTTTTCATGGCGATCGCAAAGGCCCGCCATTCCTCATTGAACTGTTTGGCATCGTATGTTTCACCGAAATTTCTAACTTCACCGTCATATAACGTGGGTTCATTCCCGATCCCCCAGTACTGAACATTGTATTTCTTCTCGATATTTGTATACCGGACCATTTCGGCGGCCTGCTCCGGTGTGCCTCCCAGCAGGCGCACATTGATCATCGCGGTCGCGCCGACCCGGCCGATAAAATCCACGAACTGGTCGATCTGATAGGTTTTTACATCGTTATGATCGCCCCAGGAGCCGGCTGGGAAACGCAAAATGGTGACCCCGGAATCATAAGCGGCCGGCAGCATGTCCACGGAGACCACCAGCCAGGGACCGTAATTGGAGCCAAAGATGAGGGGACTGATCGGTCCAAGATCAATTGAAGGGTCCACATACAGGACACCAGGTACCGGACTTGGAATAACAGTCGGTGCCGGAAGCTGTGTGGCGGTGGGAACCGCAGTCGGCGTCGCGGAGCCGCACGCTGTCAATAGGATCGTGAATATGCAAAATAAAATGACGAAACGATTCATAGTGGGTTTCCAGCAGCAAATATCGCCACTTTATACTACCATCTGCCTCAAAACGTAAGGGAGGTCCAGTCTTTTACCTTGCTCAACTGTGTTTATTAATAATTAGTACTTCGATATTAAAAACTATTACTGAGTATAAAAACTTCCGGGCCGACCATACCCACAGCCAGCCCGGAATTGTTGAGGCTCATTTCAATATGAGATGTGGAGAGCTTCCCGCCACTTTAATCCATT
>CAYUUJ010000116.1:0-6875 GCA_964447845.1 uncultured Anaerolineaceae bacterium | reverse complement strand
GCCGCGGTAATTGAACACGGCTTCGATCACGGTTACACCTCCCAGTAATTGACCGAAATCCACCATGAAGGCAGTTAAGGCCGGCAAGAGGGCATTGCGCAGCCCGTGTTTCAAAATAACCGAGAGGTAGCCGGCGCCCTTGGCGCGCGCCGTTCGGATGTAATCCGATTCGAGGATCCCAAACATGGCCACGCGCATATTGGCAAAGGCAGTGGGCAGATAGGCAAGCGTCATAACCGTCACCGGCAAAATGGCATGCCGGGCGATGTCCCGGAGGTTATCCCAGCCGGTTTCACGCGGGATCGAGTATGAATCGCCCGTCGGCAGCCAGCCTAATTGGATGGCGAAGATCGGGATCATCAGCATGGCCAGCCAGAAAGGTGGGATCGAACGTAAAACAAATATGCCGGTTAATAGTCCCAGGTCTGCAGTCCCACCGCGGCGGATGGCAGCCCATATTCCCAGCCCGGATCCGATCAGTAAAGCCAGGAAAAGGCTGGTACAGACCAGCAATAACGTCCAGCGAAAGTTCTCGGCCAGAACCTCGACCACGGACCGGCCGCCGCTATAACGAAAGGATTGGCCCAGGTCGCCGCGGGCGAGGCGTCCGAGATAGATAAGATATTGCTCGCCGAGTGGTTTATCCAATCCATATTGCTCGCGCAGCGCGTCCACCCGCTCGCGTCCCAATTGAGGGGCGGCATTGCCGGCAATTAATTGCAATGGATCCCCGGGCACGGCACGGGGCAGGAAAAAATTGATCGAAATCGCCAGAAAAAAAGTGATGGCGAACTCGATGGCGCGATAACCCAGTTTATTCATGTCGTTTTAAATCTCGCCGCCCAACTCCGTCAGGCGTTTATATACGATTCCAAATTGTGAGTCCCAGTGCATCTTTTGGTAGCTGCCTTCCGGATATGGGTTGAGGGCTACGCGGCATGCGGAACGCGTCAACCAAAGCACCATCAAGAGGTCTGCGTGCAGCTGGCGCCGGGCGCGCTCGTCGGGAGAGGGGAGCTCGCCACCGATCCGGCTGCGAAACTGCCAATAGAGGCGGAGCAATTCCGGGCGGGGGAGGCTGCGTCCGCTCTCGAACGGTTGCAGGTCCATATAAGCCAGGTCCATTTCCGGCATGCCTATCCCTGCATCCTGCCAATCGATCAGCGTGGCGGGCTCGGTTTCCAAGTCCCTGGGAAGCGGCGCATTGGTGGGAGTGGTGTCATTATGAAGTAATGCCAGCGGAGCATCCTTGTAATACTCGCTGTTCGCGTGCGCATACGCGATTAATTTGGATAGCCCGGGTAAAGCGCCCCAATTTCCAGAGCGTATCACCGCATCCGCCTGTTCGGGGATCTGATCAAATTCGAGTTGAGCTTCATGCCTCGGCGAAAGCCAGGCATGTGATGAGAGCGAAGGAGGGGCAGCGCTGTGGAGCTGTGCGTACGCATGTAATACCGATCCAAGTTCAGCAGGTGTCCATTGATAGGGATGCTGTGGGATGCGATGTGTGGAGGAAAGGTCCTGCATGACGATCACATGCCAGCCACTGACTGTATCCGTGTCCAGATAATACACTTCCGGTTTTTGAATGGCGAGTTTGGGATGAATGACCCGGTAATAATGGAGCTCGCGGTCTGCTTCGAGGGGACCGTGAGGACCGGCGGGATTGATCGCCTTGACGATCACGGAGGCGTGCGTCGAGTGACCCTGGATACCAACCAGGGTCACTCGATAAACTACACTCCACGCGAAGGTGGTCTTGATCAGCTCTGCGTGGCAATCCTGGACATGCCGCCCAAGTGCCTGCCTGAGCAGACCAAGTTTAGGTTGAAAGGTCTGCACTGCAGGTTACGGAATGTTTTCGGCACCTTCGGGCAGGAATGACCAAACAGTGACGATGCCCGTGCCGCGTGCGTACACCCAGCCGTTATAAACCGCGGGCCGGAATGCAAAGTTCCCACCGGGAGACATGAGCGGGATGAACGGCAAGTTTTGGGCGATGCGCTCCTGGATCAGATCGGAGAGGTTATCTGAACGGGTTTGATCCGATGTGATCACGAACTCTTCCACCAGGGCATCCAGATCCGGGTCACAGATCCCGGTCAGATTGCCCCAGGCCAGACCGCCAAAATCGCAGTTGGTCAGGAAACGGACAAAGCCGTGTTGGGCTTGCGGTGTGGACGACCATCCCCAGATCGCCATATCGTAATCGGGATCCGGGATCGCTACGAAGCTGGGCCAGATCAGGGCGACCTCGGTATCGATGTCGAGACAGTTCTGGTGCGAGCCGAGGCCGACATCGTTCAGCCAGCCGGCGATCAGTTCGGTAGCCCGGACTTCGACGGGGTTATTGACGTCGCACAGGATGCCGAAATCCGTGTTTTCTCCGTTCAATTCGCGGATTCCATCACCGTCTGAATCCAATAATCCCGCGGCATCCAGATCTTCGGCTGCAGCAGCGGGATCATACACATGGGGAATATTGATCGACCAGGCAAGGTCCGGGTGATACCAACTCAATGGCAGTTCGACTCCCTGACCGAGCAGGACGACCTCCACCAGGGTCTCTGTATCGATCGCTTTGGCGATCGCCCCGCGCACGGAGGGATTGTTGAAGGGTTCCCGTGATCCGTTGGTATAGAAAATATAGTTGAAGAAATCAGAGCCCTGGGCCAGAGCGGTGTCCGGGTCACTCTGCAGTTCTTCAACGAACGCCGGCGGAACTGAGGATAGCACTGCGCCCGCTTCATCTGTGCGAAGTTGATTAAATTGCTGGGTGCGATCCTTTACGATCTTGGCGATGATCTCTTTTACGACGGGTTCACCGCGATAGTAATCGGGGTTGGCTTCGAACCGGTAGAACTGACCCGGATCCACTTCAACAAGCCTGTATGCGCCGGTGCCCACCATCCCCTGGAATTGGCTCAGCTCACCGCTTTCGGCTGTCTGATCCTTCCAAATATGCTCTGGCAGGATGTAAGACTGGGCCAGGCCTTCATTAAGGAAGAAGGGTTGAGGCGAACTGAGGTGCAGGATCAGCCCAAGATCACCATCCGCTTCCATACTTTCGAGCGCGGCCAGATTGTTGGCGCGCCCGGCTGCTTTGAGGAAGTTGTAGCTGAAGATCACGTCATCCACCGTGAATGGCTCGCCATCATGCCATTTTATTCCTTCGCGCAGACGGATGGTCCACGTCAGGCCGTCTTCGCTCGAATTGGCCGAAGTAGCCAGGGATGGGATAGCCTCCAGATCCGGAGTACGGATGAAAAGCGAGTCATATACCCAACCGACCATCCAGAAACCGATGAAGGTGTTGAAGTTGGCCGGGGTAATGGGACCTTCGTCGTTATCGATCAAGACCACCAGTGGTCCTGCTTCGGGTGCAGCAGTCGGCGCTTCGGTGGGGACTTCAGTCTGCTGCGGTTCGGCAGTGGGAGTCGATGTCATGGGGGCGCAGGCCGAAAGGATCAGGCTCGCGAAAACCAGGATACTCAAGATATAGTAAAGCTTTTTCATAAAGGTTCTCCTCGAAGATTGAATGACTGTATTACGGCGTTTCAGGGCGGGTTTTTCGGTGATAGAGACTATCCTCCGTAGGTATGAGTAGAATGAATTCAGAGAATTATATGCCAAATATCGGCAATCGCCCTCAGACTTCCTTCCGATAGTGCCGGAGGATTTCTCAGGATTCTCTCAGAATTACTTCATTTGTATCTGAGCCAGAAGTCTTATATTTGGGTCTTGTATCGCGCTCAACAGAGATGTCACTGGCAGGTTTGATAGCTACTCAAAATATTTTCCAGCCTTTCTATGCTTATAATAGAATAGTAAATGACTGAACAAACTGTTCCACGGCGTGAGCTTTGGCGCCAGCGACTTCGCCACGTTTCGAGGCTGGTGCCGTTCGCCTCGGGTGTGGTTTCCGCCCTGGCGGCGCTGCTTCTTTACAACTTATTTTTCCCTGCCCCACACCAGCTTACGGTACGCGAAGTTGACGACGCGGTCGCGCGAGCGCTTGCCTCAGCCACCCCGCCGTCCGCCTTTTCTGCCAGTGCCTATCAGATCATCCAACCGTCCCTGGTCATGATCGAAACCGAGAGTCCGGGATTGAATGGCGAGCTCGAAAGCGGATTGGGGAGCGGGGTGGTGATCAACTTTATCGGAGACATCCTGACCAGCTTTCACGTGGTTTCGGGTGCGACCGAGATCTCGATCACTTTCGCAGATGGAACCCAGTCCCGCGCAACGATCATGGCTGCGGAACCGGAGAATGACATTGCAGTCGTACGGGCGATCCGTACCCCGGAAGAGCTCGTGCCGGCGATCCTGGGTAATCCGAATGCGATGCGGGTTGGCGACGAAGCCTTTGTAGTCGGTAATCCGTTCGGCTTATACAGTTCGATGAGCAGCGGGGTTATTTCCGGCCTCGATCGCTCGTTTCAACCGCCTGGCAGTGATCAATCCCTGGATGGCTTGATCCAGGTGGACGCCGCCGTTAATCCTGGAAATTCCGGCGGCCCTTTGATCAATCGCGAGGGTCAGGTAGTCGGCATCGTCGTGGGGATCGTGAATCCGACGGAGAATAGTTTCTTTATTGGTATTGCCTTCGCGGTTCCTATCGACACCGCCGGCGGCGCTGCAGGCTCGCCACCGTATTAATAAAACAGCTCTAAGAAGTCTTTGATCGAATAAGGAGATGGCCAATGGTCCCGAACACAAAACCTGACGATAAAAAACCGATGGAACAAGTCCTGTACGAGGTGAAGAAGGTGATCGTTGGACAGGACTATTTATTGGAACGGCTGATCGTCGCGCTGCTGGCCCGCGGGCACATCCTGGTGGAGGGCGTGCCCGGCCTGGCAAAGACCATGGCGATCAAAACTTTGGCCGAGGCGATCGGGGGTGAATTCAAACGCATCCAGTTCACACCCGACCTGGTCCCAGCCGACCTGATCGGCACGCGTATTTATAATCAGAAAACCGGCGAATTCAATACCTCGCTCGGCCCGGTCTTCACCAACCTGCTCCTGGCGGATGAGATCAACCGTGCGCCTGCCAAGGTGCAAAGTGCTTTGCTGGAGGTGATGCAGGAGCGTCAGGTCACGATCGGACGCGAGACCCATAAAGTGCCCGACCCTTTCCTGGTGCTTGCCACCCAGAATCCGATCGAAACCGAAGGCACGTACGCTCTGCCTGAAGCACAAGTAGACCGGTTCATGCTCAAGGTGGTGGTGGGGTATCCCACTCCCACGGAAGAATTCGTGATCGTTGAACGGATGACGGGCGTATTGCAGAGTATACAAAAAGTGCTGACTACCGAGCAATTGTTGGACCTGCAGCGCGAAACCGATAAAGTTTTTGCGGATCCCGCACTGATCGAATACGCGGTTCGGATGGTAACCGCGACCCGCAAGCCGGATGAGTACGGGTTGAAGGAACTGGAGCATTACATCATGTTCGGTGCGAGCCCGAGGGCTTCGATCAATCTGATCCTCACAGCCCGGGCACTGGCGCTGGTGCGCGGACGGAACTATGTACTGCCACAGGATGTATTGGACATGGCGTTGGATGTGATGCGGCATCGTCTCGTGCTCTCGTATGAAGCCCTCTCGGAGAACGTGAATGGCGACGAACTTTTGAAAAAGATCCTGGACCGTATCCCGATCCCGGTCGTACCCTACCATGAGCACGCCAACCTCCACAACAACACCTGAGCGCATCCTGCAGCGTCTGGATTGGCAGGTCATCCGCCGCCTGGACGGCTTGTTACAGGGGGATTATCGCAGCCTGTTCTACGGCTACGGTGTGGATTTTGCAGACCTGCGCGAATATCAACCTGAGGACGATTTCCGCTATATCGATTGGAACGTGACCGCGCGTTTGAACACGCCCTATGTGCGCAAATACGTGGAGGATCGCGAGATCACTGCATGGTTCCTGCTCGATCTCAGTCCATCCGTGGACTTCGGCAGTGTGCAGAATCAAAAGCGGACAGTGCTGATCGATTTCGTCACGACGGTGGCACGTTTGTTGACACGGCATGGGAATCGGGTAGGCGCCATGTTGTATGGAGGGCAGGTCGATCGCATCATCCCGGCGCGCGGGGGCAGACTGCACGTGCTGCGCCTGATCAACGACTTACTCAATCAACCGCGCCTGCAGAAAGCGCCTTTCACAGACCTGAACGATTTATTGAAAGCCGGGCTGCACTCGATTAAGAAGCGCTCATTGATCCTGATCATCTCGGATTTCATCAGCCAGCCGGGTTGGGAAACGACCCTGAAATTGCTTAACCAGCGGCACGAGGTGCTGGCCGTCCGATTGTGGGATCCGCGTGAAGTGGAACTGCCGGATGTAGGTTCACTCATCCTGGAGGACTCGGAAACCGGGGAGCAGCTGTACGTGGATACGCATGATCGTGCGTTTCGCCGGCGTTTTCAAGAAGCGGCGAAGCGGCGCGAAACCGATTTAATGGAAGCCTTCAACCGGTCCGGGGTGGACGCGCTTTCGCTCTCCACGGACGAAGACCTGGTGCGCGCCATCGTCCGCTTCGCGACACTGAGACAACGACGCCGGAAGTAGTCCAAACCCACCATGGTATTCGCCTGGCCGATCATGCTTTTCTCGTTATTACTGATACCGCTGTTCTTGCTGCTTTATTATTCCTTCCAGCGCAGGCGGAATAAGCTCGCGGCGCGGTACGGCAACCTGGGTCTCATGCAGGAGGCGGGGGGCCGGCGTCCAGGATATCGCCGTCACATTCCGCAGATTTTTTTCCTGCTGGGACTCATCGTCTTGATGGTCGCCATGGCGCGCCCCCAGAGTGTGGTTAGCATTCCGCGAATAGAAGGAATTGTGATCCTGGCGTTCGATGT
>CAYUUJ010000115.1:0-6906 GCA_964447845.1 uncultured Anaerolineaceae bacterium | reverse complement strand
AATATTATTACCGTAAGCTCAGCGGCGACGTTGTATCTGAGAATGAATGATAATTACCTTGGAGATAATGTCGGTTCTTTAAACGTCTGGACATTGAATATCACTGACTTGTTTGAATAAATAGAGACAAATAATAGAATTTCGTGTAAATGTTCAAGAGAGTTAAGTCGAATGACGAAATACATCTGAAGATCATGATTTTCGAATCTTCGATCGAACCACATTTGTCAGCCACAAAGTTTTAGTTTCTGTTGCTACCTGCTTTAAGGGCAGATAAAGAATTCTTCCAGAATTATTTTTTGCTTTTTCTAAAAGTACAATATTCATCGGGAAATCATGGTTTCAATCTGCATATGAAAAAAGGAGATGTGATTAACGGTTTCCGGGTTATCAGAGATCCGGGTCCGGGTGGCGGGCGTTCGATGTGGTCATTTGCGAGAAAAGCTGGAAAAACCTACTTCATCAAGGAATATTTATCCCCCAAATATATAGAAGACGACATCCGCATCTCACCGGTTATTAAACGGAGGCGGCGTCTGGAGTGTCGCAAGTTTGAAGCCCGGCAGATAAAAATCATCAATTCCTTAAAGGAGAACGTGCATGGTGGAGGAAACCTGATCACATCAATAGATTTTTTTCGATTTGGTTCCAAATACTATAAAATCACCGAGAAGATTAAGGTTGTCTCCCTAAAACCTTCTGATATATTTTATTTGAAAAGAGAGAACCAGCTGATATTGTTGCGGACGATTGTCCATAGTCTAAAGCAGCTGCACTCTGCAAAGATAGTGCATGGAGACTTGAAACCGGACAACATACTGATAAAAAAGACAGCTACGGGAGACTTTACAACCAAGTTGATCGATTTTGACGACAGTTATTTTTCCGGAAAACCACCCCAGAATCGCGATGAACTTGTCGGGGATTTCCCATATTTCTCCCCAGAGGCCAGCCGTTACAGCTCGGGAGATCTAGATGTAAAACCGGGGGACCTAACCGTAAAATCAGACATCTTTTCGTTAGGACTGGTTTTCACCCAATTTTTAACAGGCGGTCTCCCGCATTTCGATAAAGACAAATATGATTATCCTTGTGAAGCTGTGAATGACGGTTTCCAATTGAATTTAATCCATCCTCATCTCCAGCCAGATCTAAGCTCCCTAATAAATGAGATGCTTGCAGCCAACCCTTCAGCCCGCCCATCAATCGGAGTAATAAGCTGGCGACTTACAAAAATTAAGATTCTCGACAAACTCTCCATCGTAACCCGGCCGAAGTCCGTGCGGCCCGAAACAAAAGATACCAAAAGACTTCATATTTCTAAAACAGCAAAGCCACCAAATAAGGCTTCGCCAAAGCTACGCGGCCGACTTTTAAAGCTCTAACACCGAGATACCGATGTGGAAATGCATTCGTTGTGAGACGTCTGGAATTCTCGAGGCTGAAGCTTGCCCCGGGTGCAGCAATACATATTCCAACAATCTGATTCTGATCAAGAAAAATCGAAAAAGTAGGTCCAAGCGTCGGTCATCTGCCAAGGCGGGAATTCTGGATGCTACGAGCGAATCAAGGAATAATTATTGGAATTGGGTCGTGGTTTTTCTAATACTTGGAACGATATTGATGCTCATGGTGATAGCGACATCATCTGGTGGGACTAATTCTATAACCCCGGGTGGGTCCGCATTAGCCTTGCCGCCCCCTTCCAAGCCGACAGCCGCTCCAATTCAAGTTGCGGTAACAAAGGGGACGATGTGGGTAGTAGTGGAAAATCTCCACATTCGCTTTCAACCGCACGATGGAGGGCAAACGCGAACTGAGTACCTCAGACTGAATGACCAGGTCCAGGTTCTGGAATGCCGCCTGGATCGCAGCGGTGTTCTTTGGGTTTCGTATAATTATGCAAAGGGAGTTTACTGGTCAGCTGCAAAATCTGCGCGCGGAGTGATCTACATGACGCCGATCGAGATCTGCAATTAACACAACAGCGCTCTGATGTACTATCAGAGCGCTCAAATATTTGTGTTTAAAAGGAATCCTACGCTTTGCTGAGCGTGACGAAGACCATCGGCCGTCGTTTGGTTTCCTGATGCAGGTAGCTCTTGACGGCGTTGATGATGTCCTTCTCCGAATCCAGACCACCGCCGTTGACCACTTCCATCACGCGTTTGCGGACCTCGGGGATCAATTGTTTGGCTTCCTCCGGGGATACAAAACCGCGTGTGAGTATCTCGGGATCGTGCAAAAGTTTCCCGGAAAGTTTGTCCAGGCTCAGGTCGATCAGCAGGATGCCGCCGCGCGCCAGCTGGCCGCGTTCGCGCATGATGTCGTGGTCGATGTCGCCAATGCTGTCGCCTTCGACGAAGACGTAGCCGCCGGGGATGCGTTCGCCGAGTCTGAGATTGCCTCCGGCCAGCTCAACAATTTGTCCATTTTCAACCACGATAACCTTATCCTGCGGGATGCCCACCTCCACAGCCAATTCGGCGTGGCGCATCAACATGCGAAGCTCGCCATGGATCGGCAGGAAGTGTTTCGGTTTCACCAGATTGATCAGGAATTTCTGTTCCTCCTGGCTGGCGTGACCGGACACATGTACGGGCAGGGTCGAGTCAGAGATGACTTTCGCCCCGCGGCGCAGAAGTCGGTTGATCGTCTTGCTGATGGTTTCCTCGTTGCCGGGGATTGGATGCGAGGATAACACGATCGTGTCGCCCGGTTTGACGTCAAACTGGCGATTGGTTCCGGCGGAGAGTCGCCCGATGATCGAGGACGGTTCACCTTGTGAGCCGGTGCACATCAGGACCACTTTATGATCTTGCAAATTAAGCGCTTGATCAAGGGGCACAACCGCATCGTCCGGGATCTCAAGATAGCCGAGCTTACGCGCGATCTTGACGTTATCCACCATGCTCGGTCCGACAAAGGCTAACTTGCGGCCTTGTTTAATGGCTGCATCGGCTACTTGTTGGACGCGCGAGATCAAGGAAGCGAACGTGGCAACCAAGACGCGGCCTTTTGCCGTGGCAAAGACCTCGTCAAACGCGGGACCGATGACCCTTTCAGAGGTGGTCCAGCCCGGGCGTTCTGCATTAGTAGAGTCGGATAGAAGCAGGTCCACGCCGCGCTCCGACAATTCCGCCAGCTTTGCGTAGTCGGTAGGCCAGCCGTCCACAGGCGTATGATCGAACTTAAAGTCGCTCATGTGGACGACCAGGCCGGCGGGTGTTGTGATAGCCAGGCTAACCGCGTCCGGAATCGAGTGACAGACGTGAAAGTACTCGATCGTGAACGGGCCGATCACCGTTTGTTGACCGGCTTGCACGGTCTTCAGGGTGGCTTTACTCAGGTTGTTATTCCGCGCCAATTTGCCCTCGATCAAGCCCCGGGTCAGGGGAGTGGCGTAGATGGGCGCGCGAATTGAGTCGAGCAGGTGCCCGATCGCGCCAATATGGTCTTCATGGCCGTGCGTGATCACGATCGCCTTTACGCGGTCCGCCCTTTTTTGCAGGTACTCAAAGTCCGGGATGATGTAATCCACCCCCAGCATATCGTTTTCGGGGAACATGATCCCCGCGTCAACGACGATGATATCGCCGCTGAATTCATAGGCCATCATGTTCTTCCCCACTTCCCCGAGGCCCCCCAGGGGAATGATCTTTAATTTTCCCTTCTTACTCATTCAGTTATTTTTCCTTTCGTTCTTTTTAAATAATATTTTAACCGCCTTGGGCGGGTAAGTTCAAAATAGCAATAAAAATACCCCTGCTTTGACTTGCTCGCCAGGGGCTTTCTTACCAGTGCGATTGTTCTCAAACAAATGACGCTTAAGCGTCATGAAAGTCAACTTAATCATATACAGTATATCAGAAACCCGGATTTTTGTCCATCCCGATTCTATTTCACATGATTATAGATATTGGATGACTGATTAATCGTCGTCATCATCGTCATCATCGTCGCCGTTCCCGTTGCCATTGCCGTTATCGTCGCCATTGCCTTTGCCATTGCCGTTACCGTTGCCTTTACCGTTGCCATTGCCGTTACCGTTCCCATTGCCGTTACCTTCATCATCTTCATCATCATCGTCAGGTGGGTTACCGGGGTCATCCGGGGAAGGATCACCTGAAGGAGGATCTGTTTCTGTAGACGGCGGGCGATCAATATCGAAGGTTGTAGCTCCAGGGACGTCTGTTTCATCTTGAATAATGGAACTGATGAGATCCATTGAGATCGGGGCCATGAAATGCAGGTCCAGATCCACTCCGTAATTGGCTGTCTTTTCAGCGAGTACCGAAACCTGGATGAATTCCCCGTCCTGGCGGGCGCGCGCGCTCCCCAGACTGACGGCCGCCACTGAGACCGCCACAAGCGTCCCGGCGATGAGTAAATATATGATCTTTTTCAAGCTAATTTTCATATTATTCAACACCCATTCCGGGTTCAAATGGGCAACTGCGAGCGATCGGGAGCGAAACTAGCTACATATGTACCTATTATACCTGAGCTTACGCATGATAAAACCTATTGGACCAGATTGTAAGGTTGGCGATGACCGTTAACCAACGCGTGGGTTCCGGTCGCCAGAGCCGAGTCGCTGGCGGATATATTTCAAGAAAATTTCCACTACTTCCGGATCAAAAGCTTTTCCGGAATTCTGCACGATATATTCCAGGGCTTTTTCTTTCGACCAGGCTATTCGATAAGGTCGGTCGGATGTGAGCGCATCCCAAACATCCACCACCGAGAACACTCTCACGCTAAGCGGGATGTACTTTCCCACCAATCCATTCGGGTAACCGCTGCCATCCCATTTCTCATGGTGCAGGGTGGGGATATCAATGGCGGGATAAAGAAACTCGATCTGCCTGAGCATTTCGCGTGCCAATTTAGGATGTTCTTCTATGATCTGACGCTCGGTTGAGTCCAAGGGACCGGGTTTCAGCAGGATCCTATCCGGGATACCCATTTTCCCGATATCGTGCAACAAGGCGCCGCGGCGGATGTTCTCCATATCCCCTTCAGGGACATTCATGAGCCGCGCCAATTCCTGGGTTATCTCGGCCACCCGCAACGTGTGGCCCAGGGTCTCGCGATCGCGCAACTCCAGGGCTCTCACCCAACCCTCGATCGTCCGATCATAGGCGAAAACCAGGTTTTTCTCGGAGCGCCTCAGGTTCGATAACATTTCATTGAAGGATTGCGCCAGCACCGCAACCTCGTCGCTGCCACTGGTATTGACCTCCACATTCAGGTTGCCTCTGGCGACTTCCCCGGCCGCCTGCTTTAACCGAACAATGGGCCGGGTTATCAGATCAGCCAGCGAAATCCCCAACAGCATGGCAGCTATTATGGCCAGAACTACCTGAGTCGTGACGTTCAAGCGCGTGATCCGATTTGCGCGTACGAGGAAAGCCTTCGGCAGGGCCGTGCCGAGGATGCCGACATTTTCGCCATCCCGGGCTTCCATGGCGCCCAGGATCTCCGTATATTCGATGCTGCCGACTACCAGATCACGCAGCAGGCTGCTGGTGTCCTTGGCCTGCCAGATCATTTCAATCTCCACGGCTGGCGGTGCCGGGAATTCAATAAAAGTAGAGCTGACCGGATTGAATGAAGCATCGTAAATTGTTGCCTGAGACAGAGTTTCTTCGCGAATTTTTTCGGTAAGACCCTCGAGGGATTTTCCGACCAGGATCAAACCAACGGTCCGTCCATTGGCGTTCTTAACCGGTCCTGAAACAAGGAAATAATCACCCCAGTCAGACAGGGATATGCCGGAGTATTTATCCCCGGCCTCATCGACCAAATGATTTAAAATATTGCCGGCGAAAGGCAATGTATTCATTTGCGGCTTTAAGGTGGAAAATTCGTATTCTTCCTGTGACTTTGAAAAAACGATGGAGGTCAGCACGGTTCCCTGTGCGTCAAAGACCAGGATCACATCCTCGCCGGCGTTATATGTGACAGGGTAGATCAATTCGAGCAGTCTGGTTTCATCCCTGGCCGTGATTGCATCCGAGACACCTTCGATGTGAGAGAGCAGGCGCAGAGTTCCCAGTAAACGGTCTTCCTCGCGCACCATTAATTCTGAAGCCAATTTCCGAGTTTCGATCAGCTGGTTGGTAAATCGTTCTTCGAGGGAATCGATCACGACCCGGGTGACGATGATCGCTCCCCCGAGTGCGATCAACACAGACAGGAGGATATACGGCAAGGTGAGCTTGGCACGGATCGAAATACGGGCAGAGCGG
Organism: uncultured Anaerolineaceae bacterium; assembly: GCA_964447845.1. GTDB lineage: Bacteria > Chloroflexota > Anaerolineae > Anaerolineales > Villigracilaceae > DASXQN01. The sequence goes on along the minus strand of CAYUUJ010000115.1, from coordinate 652 downwards.
AAAAGGTTCAACTGGACTGAGCGAATACTTGTGTTGTTAAAGAGATCCGTGCTGGATGCCGTTTAGCCTATTTTTTTACTATCTCTCATTATACCGACCAGGGAATATTTCCGGTTATGATGTAGCATTTCTGTCAGGTGAGAGGGTTTGCGGATCGGTCACGAATCGGTCTCATTTTCACTACTCTTCCTGCGCGGTTTCCGCCTCGAGTGAGGGGTTCCCAAATGAAGGACGTTTTTCCATCTGTAGATTTTCCCAATTTAAGCCGCGATAGGCTTTGAGGGTAAAGCCGATCTGTTCATTGAAAGCGGCCGGGCTGTAGGAGAATACCAACGGCTGGATCTCCACCCGCCAACCTTCGAGAGTTTTCTGCGATAATAATGCATCCCGTTCTTCAGTTGTGTCGACAAAAAAGATCACCAACCCGCCGGGCTGACCGATGAAGTGATCGTGATAGAGGGCGAGCGGGAGCGACCTGTCGCCGATAAATTCATTTAAGATGCGATTGGCTTCCGCGGCCGGTAGACCCGCGGGCGCGAGCGCGTACAGCAGAAAACAACGCGGCTTGCTGATCCGTTTTGCTTGTTCATTCACACCACCAGTATAGCAAAAATTGACATCCCGGGTCAACTCCTGTACACTTCCACGCATG
>CAYUUJ010000114.1:0-6924 GCA_964447845.1 uncultured Anaerolineaceae bacterium | reverse complement strand
AGCCGATCAATCGCTGGGCTCGATCCCGCGACCTTCGCCGCATCAATCCGGCGGAGATTTCCGAGCGGGCGGAAAACAAAGCCGCCATGCATTTGGTGTTGATCGCCAACGGGATCTACGCGCCCTACACCCTGCTGCTGTCGCCATTCATTGAACAACCACTCTTGCCTCAGCTCGATCTGACGCCTTTGGGTACGCGTTTTGTCATTAAACCCGCGTATGGCGGCGGTGGCGAGGGCGTCGTCTCTGAAGCGACTGCCTTGGAAGAAGTGTTGAAAACACGATTGGACTTTCCGGATCAGACTTATCTGGTCCAATCGCTGATCACGCCGCGCGAACTGGATGGACGGCCGGCCTGGTTTCGCGTGTTCTATGTCGGCGGGGAGGCCTGGCCGTGTTGGTGGCATCCGTCGACGCACGCGTTCGCGATCCTGTCAGCGGAGGATGAAGCCCGCTACGACCTCAGCCGGCTGAGGGACGTCACGACGCGCATCGCGCACTTGTGCGGCTTGGTCTGGTTTTCCACCGAGATTGCCTGCACGGACGAAGGTCACTTCATCGCCGTTGATTACGTCAATGACAGCATCGATCTGCGCGTCCAATCCAAAGCCGCGGACGGCGTGCCGGATGAGATCGTGGACGCCATGGCGCGCAAGCTCGTATCGCTGGCCAGGGAGGGCGTATGACGAAGCCGCGCGCGCGTGATCTCGGCATCCCCTTCGAAGGTAAACCTGGAGTTAATAACGCCATCACAGACGTCCCTGGCGTGACCGTTGGGTTTGCCACCGTTATCGAGGGCGAATCCACGCGGACGGGTGTGACGGTCATCCACCCGCGCGGACGGCAGGATCACGACCCGGTTTTCGCGGGATCGTTCACGTTTAACGGCAACGGCGAAATGACCGGCGCGATCTGGGCGGAGGAAGGCGGATATCTCGAAGGCCCGATCGCGATCACGAATACACACAGTCTCGGGATCGTGCGCGATACGATCATCGAATGGCAGGCGGCTCAGGGCATTATGTTTCAAAAATGGTCCCTGCCCCTGGTTGCAGAGACGGCGGATGGCTGGCTGAACGACATGAACGGATTTCACGTCCGGGCGCAACATGTACTCGAGGCGTTGGAGTCGTCCAAATCCGGGCCGATCGCGGAGGGCAATGTAGGCGGTGGGACGGGCATGATCTGTTATGAATTTAAAGGCGGCACGGGAACAGCCTCGCGAAAATTGCCTATGAAGATGGGAGGCTGGACGGTCGGCGCGCTGGTGCAGTCCAACTTTGGGCGGCGATTTCAATTAACGATTGCAGGCGCGCCGGTGGGCAAGCACCTGAAAGACGACGCGCCTTTCACGAACGGCGAGAATCCTTTCGAGGGGGATGAGGGTTCGTTGATCGTGATCCTGTCCACGGACGCGCCGTTGTTACCCCATCAGTTGAAGCGACTGGCAAAACGCGCGGCTTTGGGTATGGCGCGCACCGGCAGCCTGGGCGGAAACGGATCGGGTGATATTTTCCTGGCATTTTCCACAGCGAATAAGAATACAGCGCGCGGAGATGAGAAGGGCATGGCGACCATCCATGCGCTCTCGAATGACCACCTGGACCCGCTGTTCTTTGCGTCCGTGCATGCCACTGAAGAGGCAATTATCAACTCAATGATCGCGGCGGAGACGATGAGCGGTAAGGACGGATTGACCGTCAAAGCCATGCCACATGATGAATTGCGTGAGGTATTAAAGCGATACAATCGGTTAAGAAAATAGTAATTACAACTATCACCCTGTAAGCTCGTAAGAGATAGTAAACCTCATTGATAAATATCCATCACCTGTCCATCCGCTAATCTACGCGAATTCTCGCGAATTTAATCAGAAAATTCGTGAAGATTAGCGAAAATTCGCGGACAAAAAGTATTTTTTGACATTTGAAGAGTTCTGTTTGTTCACACATTCGAGGAGCTAGCATGCCTTCAATTCTTAATGTTGATAATCTTGTCAAAAAATACGGGGATTTCGCCGCAGTTAAAGGCATTTCCTTCGATATCCAGCAGGGCGAGATCTTCAGTCTGCTGGGTCCCAATGGCGCCGGTAAGACCACGACCATTTCGATGCTCTCCACGCTTTACAAACCCACCGCAGGCGAAGCGACGGTCGGCGGGCACTCGATCACGCGGGATCCAATGGCTGTGCGCGGTGTGATCGGTGTTGTGCCGCAGGAGATCGCTCTCTATGAAGATCTAACCGCCCGAGAAAACCTGGCCTTCTGGGGACAGATGTATGGCTTGTCCGGAAAAGCACTCAAAACCAGAGTAGATGAGGTGTTGGAACAGATCGGGTTGGCGGATAAAGCCAGGAATCGAATTAAAACGTATTCAGGCGGCATGAAGCGTCGTGTCAATATCGGCGTGGGCCTGCTTCACAAGCCGCAGCTGTTGTTCATGGACGAGCCGACGGTCGGCATCGACCCTCAGTCGCGCCGCGCCATCCTGGATACCGTGAAAGACCTGAACCGGCAGGGCATGACGGTCTTATATACCACGCATTATATGGAAGAAGCGGAAGAGCTTTCGAATCGAGTGGGCATCATTGACCACGGTGAATTGATCGCGCTCGGCACACAGAAAGAACTCACGGAGCAGGTTGGGCAAACCGCCACGCTCGTATTGCACGTCAGCGAGACGGATGACCCGGAGGGACTTGCCAAAGCCCTTACCGGACTGCCCGGAGTGATCAAAGCCGATGCCGTGGACCATCAGGTCTCGGTCATTTGCCCGCGGGCCGAGCAGGTTCTGGGAGCGGTCGTCGCGAAGGCTAACGAACGCGGCATCAAGATCCGCTCGATCGACATCCGCGAGCCGAATTTGGAAGCGGTATTTTTGCATTTGACTGGAAGAGCATTAAGAGATTAGAGAGTAGTGAATAGAGAGAAGAGACTAATCTCTAGTTATCTGTTCTCTACTCCCCATAATTGGAGACCCTTGCTTAAACTGTTCTTGATCGGCCTCAAAGACTTGCGCCTGGTATTCCGCGATCGCGCTGCGCTGATCCTCATGCTGGCCGCGCCGTTCGTGCTGACCGTTGGCTTGGGCCTTGTCACCGGTCGATTCAGTAGTGACTCAAGCAGCGGAATTTCAGATATTCCCGTTGTAATCGTAAATCAGGATCGTGGCGAGCTCGGGGAGACGTTGGTGGACGTCTTTCACTCGCCGGAGCTGGCCGATTTAGTGGAGCCCAGCCTCTCGTCCGACCCCGAGGCGGCCCGCCGTTTAATTGATGAGGACGAAGCTGCCGCGGCGCTTATCATCCCGGCGGGCTTTACTCAAAGTGTGTTTCCCGGATCAACAGGCACCGAACCGGTACAGATCGAGATTTACACCAATCCCTCCCGCCCTACCAGTGCAGGCATAGTCCGGGCTATCCTGGACGAGTTCCTCAGCCGCGTGGAGGAAAGCCGCCTGACTGGCATGACTACGATCCAACAATTGGTTATCAGTGGACGCATCCCGCTGGAACAGGCAGGAGCGGTCAGCCAAGGCAGGGCTGGGCGCATGCAAAACGCATCTTCCGAGGATGCCATGACCATCACGATCAACGCTTTCACGGCAGAGGGCGAGGCAGTTGAGTTCGACCTGCTGGCATATATCGCGCCCGGCATGGCGCTGTTATTTCTTATGTACACCGTCACCTACGGTGGACGTTCGATCCTGGCCGAGCGCGCCGAAGGGACTCTACCTCGCCTGTTGGTTTCACCCACCTATCCAGCACAAGTGCTGGGAGGAAAGGTCTTCGGTATTTTTCTCACAGGCGCTGCGCAGATGCTGATCCTGATCGGCGCTTCATTTGCATTCTTCGGATTGAAGTGGGGCGACCCGTTGGCTGTGTTCGTGCTGGTATTGGCTTCGGTCTTCGGCGCCACAGGTTGGGGTATGCTGATCACCGCTCTGGCGCGTTCGCCCGCTCAGGTGGGCAGCATCGGTTCGGCCGTCATGTTGATCTTCGGTATCCTGGGCGGCAGTTTTATCAGTCTTGAACAAATGCCCCCGTTCGTGCAGACGATCAGCAAGATCACACCCAATGCCTGGAGCCTGGACGGGTTCACAACTCTCGGCCTGGGTGGCACTTTGTCGGATCTAAACACGCCGATCCTGGCGTTGCTGATTATGGGTGGAATTTTGTTCACAATCTCCGCGATCATGTTCGGCCGCAGAAATTTGATGCAGAAGTGATGCTAAAAAAACTATTCGCCATCATTCGCAAGGATTTCATCCTGCGCTTTGCGAGCCCGTCGGAATTATTGTTTTTCATCATCCTGCCGATCGTCTTCACATTCCTGTTGGCAGGCGGAACGCCTTCGGATGACGACGATAATCGAATTTGGCTGCTGGTCGCGGATCGGTCGAACAATTCCATTTCACAGGATATCCTGGTCGAGTTGGACAGGTCCACAGCGGTGCGCGTCGACCGATTGACGCTCGCCGAGGCCGAGGAGCAATTCGATCAACGCCGCGCCTCCGTGATGCTGATCATCCCACCCGGACTCGATCTTGAGGCAATTCAGGCCGGCAATGCCCAGGTGGAATTTCGCCAACAACCCAACACGCTGGATGCCATCGTTGCCCGGCAGGCCGTACAAACCGCCGTGCGCCGTGTCAGCAGTGCGATCAACGCGGCCAACACCGCCGTGCAGGAAGCCGAAGCCATCCAGCCATTTGAATCTGAGGCGGATCGACAGGCTTATTTCGAAGAGTCCCTGCAATTGGCCCGATCCCTTCAAGCCGAAGAACCTGAGCGGGGGACCGTGATCGTGGGCTCCACGCCGGATGACGTCGAATATGATCCGCGCGCCAACTCCTCTGCAGGGCAGCTGATCACCTGGGTTTTCATTCCGCTGTTCGGGATCTCGGCCTTGTTCGCTTATGAGCGGCAGCAAGGCACCCTGCGCCGCATCCTGACCACACCGACCAGCCAGGCAACCTATTTGCTTGGGACGATCACGGGCCAGGTTGGCATGGCGCTGGTGCAAATGATCCTGCTGGTTACTTTCGGCATCCTGGTCATGAAACTCCAATGGGGACGCGAACCATTTGCATTAATTGTGTTGTTGACTGCCGCCGCGTTGGCTGCGGGCGCCATCGGCACTGCCATGGGCACGTTTATCAAAAGCGAGGGCCAGGCTAGCGGACTGAGCATCATGCTGGGCATGGTGATGGCTTTGATGGGAGGCTGCTGGTATCCACTTGAGTTATTCCCGACCGCGATACAAAGTGCAGTAAAGATACTGCCCACCACCTGGGCCATGGAGGGCATGCTCGATCTGGTCTTGCGCGGCCGCGGGTTGGTGGATATCCTGCCGGAGGCGGGGGTACTGCTCGGGTTTGCTGTATTCTTCTTTACAATCGGAGTTATGAGATTTAGGTACGAGTAGCGAAAGCTGAAGGCAGTAAGCAGAAGGCAAAAAGCAGACCAAGTAAATAATCTCAAAATAAATTTGGACGCAGATAAACGCAGATTTACGCTGATAAAAGGACAAAAATAAGAGGTTTCCGCGTTAATCAGCGTCCCATTTTCTCAAGAAATTAGAGCTTAAGGATCCTGGATCTGCGCCGCCCGTAATGTATTCCTCATCAGCATGGCGATCGTCATCGGGCCGACGCCGCCGGGAACCGGTGTAATATACCCGGCCACTTCCTTCGCTTCCTCGAAATTCACATCCCCCACCAGACGATAACCGCTTTTTTTGGTGGAATCCGGCTTTGAGTTAATCCCCACGTCAATGACCGCTGCGCCGGGCTTGATCCAGTCCCCGCGCACGAATTCCGGCTTGCCGATCGCGGCGATCAAGATGTCTGCCGCGCGCACCACAGCCGGGATATCCTGCGTGCGCGAGTGACAGATCGTCACGGTCGCATTCCTGTCGATCAACAACAACGCCGCCGGCATACCGACGATATTCGAACGGCCCAACACCACAGCGTTGGCGCCTTCGATCTTGACGCCCGTTTGTTCCAGTAAATAGATACAGCCATACGGTGTGCATGGGACAAACAGTGGCTTTCGTCCCTTTTGAGCCAGCCGCCCGATGTTGAGCGGAGAAAATCCATCCACATCTTTTTCGATGCTCACCAACTGCAGGATTCGTTCTTCATCTATATGCGCGGGCAGAGGCAGTTGCACCAGAATGCCATTCACCTTCCTGCTCTTATTCAACTTCTTGACCAGTTTTTCGAGTTCTTCCAGGCTGATCTCCGCCGACAGGTGATGGCTGATGGAGCCCATGCCCAACTCGGCACAGGCCTTCTGTTTGGCTGAGACGTAGGTAGCCGAATCGACGCGTTCGCCCACCAGGACGGTCGCCAATGTCGGTTTGGGTTTGCCCGCCGCTGCTCGTTTGGCGACCTCGGCTGCTACTTCGTCGCGGACTTTCTGCGCGATCGACTTCCCATCGATGATTTTGGCGGACATGCTAACTCCAATATACAATTTTTGCTGGAAGAACACCAGCACCTTCGGGATTTACGATTTACGATTATCGATTTACGATTTTTTTTCGATTTACGTTTTACGATCTACTTTTCACAAATCATCCCACTCAACCCGCCAACCTGAGCCTCGGCGATTTGCACCTGGTCGATCTCATTCCAACGCGGCGTTGAAGAAACCGCTTTAACACGCAGATAATTGCCCGTCAGGCCTTCCATTCGCCATCCGGAATCCCCCACCTCCGAAGTCGACTCCCACAGCACCGACATCCTCTGCCCAACAAATTTCTCTCGATACAATCCCGCCGATCCTTCCAGCGCGGTATGCAGGATATGATTCCGCTCCTTCCGGATCTCGGGCTTGACCTGCCTCCCCATGCGCGCTGCCCCTGTCCCGGGCCGCGGTGAATAGGTGAAGACGTGCCCGCCCGCAAAATCCATCTC
>CAYUUJ010000113.1:0-6929 GCA_964447845.1 uncultured Anaerolineaceae bacterium | reverse complement strand
CATCCGGCGCTCGCAAGGAGGTGCGGAATTCAGGCGGTAATTCTTTGGCGGTCTTATGCGCCGGTTCAGTCCTTTTGCGCGCTGTGGTTGTTTTTTGTTTTTCGCCGGGATTGCGTGCCGGATTTGATAACAACAGCTGCTCTGCCGCCACTGGCGAGGGTTCACCAGCCAAGCGGACCAGCCAGGTTTCCAACTGAGCCCACAATCCCAATCCGCTTATCATCGCAATCGCCCAGGCCAGTATGAGGATAAGAGTCCCGCCAATCGAGCCTCCCAGCATCCATAAAAAAGTGACGATGCCCCATCCCAGACGGCCGCCATCCATGCCTGAATCGGCGCGGGCCAGGTCGTTGCCCCGGATAACGGCCAGCAGGCCCAGGGTCAGGAGTGCGGCGAGTTCGAACCAGATCAAGCGTCCCAGACTCCAACCTTGCGTCGCACGGCGTAGCAGAAGAACTCCCGCGAACCCGATCGCAAAGATCACCAGATAGCTTCCCCATCCAAACCAGCGCGCTAAAAGCAATGACCAGGGTGAAAGAAGTAATCCGCGGGTCATGCCCCATAATGCCAGAAGGGACATCAGGGACAAAGCCAATAAGCCCAAACCGCCTGCATCGCGTGCAAAACGTCCGAAATGCAATCTGAGGCTCGTCAATCGATCGAGCCAATCATTGGCAGGTGGCTGAGAATGAGAAAATCGGCGTACAGTGCGGCTGGAGTTTTTAGGCATGCTTAAGAGGATTGCAAATAAGACCGATGAAGGAGGCTGCCGCCCGGTTTTGCGCGCGGCTCATAAATTTAATTCTAAAGATTGAGATTCCATTTCGAGGATGGCGCGTGCCACAGCTTCCACTGCGACCCGCTGTTTTCGATACAGATCTGCTTCGGACATCGCCAACCGCCCTGCCACCTCGCGCACCTTACGCCCCTCGATGAACTTCATCTCCAGGATGTTGTACAGGATCCACTCGCTGGTGAAGCGACGATCGCCCGCTGGCTTTACCTGGTCCACAGCTTTGCGGAGCAGGGCGCGCAGTGCATTGGCTGCATTGCCCTCATGATCCTCCACCAACTCCTGAACGATCCTGAGTTTCATCATCGGGCTGTTGGTCAATTTCGGTCCACCCCAATAATGCGTAAGGGCATCCTTAACCCAGTGAGCCAGGTCGGCCTCGGGAGGCGGGGGTTCGGCAAGCAGATTCGCGCTTGTATCATAACGGGCCGCGGCGCGTAAACGCTGGATCATCTCCACATCCGGTTGGATGCCTTCCAGGGACCGGAAGACACGTTGTTGAAGTTGACGATCTTCGAGTGCGAGCGCAGCCCGGTCCGCTAAAAGCCAGAGGGCTTCGCGTTGGTCGTGTTCCATCAACTGATGATCACGCCGAGCCACCCCCAGCAATCCCAGCATCGGCGGCAATTCATCGCGATCCAGATCCGCTCGCTTGCGTTGATATAAAGGCAGGACCCAAAAATCTCCCCACAGGAATTCCTGTTGTATCTGGGTGCCATTTTCCACTTTTTCGAGCGCCTCGGGTAGATTCTCCTGATCCAGCATGCTGCGTTTACCGGCCGCCACGATCAACGACAATTCATCTCCATCCAACGCGGCGACGAACGCGGATGGCGATTGCAAATGGTCTCGTACGGCAGCCAATACTGCCTCCAGAAATTGTTGCAGGTCACCCTGGGTTAATAGTCGTTCTTCCACATTTTGGAGCAGTTTCAATTCCGCTCGATCACGCCCAAAAAATAACCAGCGTTCCCAAAAAGGCGCGGCCAGGGTGATCATATGCTCTAGCAGTAATACTGTAACCACCACGGCCAGGGGAACAAAGGCACTATACGGCGAGCCAAAAAACTCACCGCCGCGTCTCACAACAGTCATCAAAGCGAGCGCTGCGGATGCAGTCACGGGGCCGCGCATGATCCACTTGAACAGCCGGGATTTGACCAATCGATCCGGCCAGGAGACGCCAAAAAATGCCACCGCGTACGCCATAACGATCACAAGGCCGGCCACCAACACATTGATAACCAGGGCTGCGCTCCAGAAAAGAAGCGGAGCCTGCGCCGCCAGGGATGAGCCAAACATCAGGTAGGGATAGGATCCCAGTGCAGGCGCAGTGGCACCGGCCATCAAGTACAACATGCGGCGACGGCCGGAGCGTGTGAGCATCCGACTATAGGCGCGCGCAAAATTTATCCCTGCCCATACCATCGCTGAGATATAGAACAGGGTGAAAATTTCGGTCCAGAATGTTCGTTGCAGGTGTGGTGCCGGCTGGCCATCCGGAACGAGCGGGCCGAGCAGGACTCCGGCAGCCAGCAAAAACAGAAAAATAGCGGAAACAGCATACATACCACGTACGGCAAATCGTCTGCGGCCACGCGAGGGGCGGCCGGCAGTAACCAACAATGCATCCGATAAATGCAGATAGGCCGCGGGCAGAAAGACGATCCCAAACCACTGCAGCCGCAGCAACAATTCGATTCCCCAGTTCGGAACTGTATCATTTTGAAGCGCTTCGGTGGTGAAGATCACCACTACGCACAACAGGATGATCGCGAATGAACGCGCTACCCGGTCTCGTAAATTGAAGGAAAGGGCATAGAGGAATAGTGAGAAGGCCGTGATGGCGATGCCCGCCGTCAGGATCTGGTTAAGTGTTTGGATCCCTGCCAGTAAATTTTCCGACCAACCGTAAAACATACCATCATCCAGTGAAAGTTACTTTAAAGCCTTTGCGAAGAACAAGGCAACATCTTGAGTGAGATAATAATGGTCATTATATCCGCAGAACTCATAGCCGTGCTTTTGCGCCATGCGGATCGCAGGTTGATTCTTGGCTTGCATTTCGATCATAACGCGCCGGTCGCCTCGCTCCAACGCCCAGGCCTGGGCGGCAGTTAAGAGCGCGCTGGCCACTCCCCGCCGGCGAGTCGGCGCCGCCACCGCCAGATCGGTGACCCAGGCGACCGAGGCAGCCATGCGCTCCACCAGGCAGATGTAACCGACCGGATCTGGTCCGGTGAAGGCCGTCAACATCACGGACTTGCGCTTCCACTCGTCCACCAGGGCAAACGGATCATGCGGATAAGCCAGATCGATCGGACGAGGCAATCGCACCTCGCGAAATGTCGCGAACATCTGACCGCTATCCCGCCGCAATTCCAATTGCCAGACGTGATCGCTGATGATCGAATGGTCCATACCCATCAGACGGGGCAGATCGTTTGCAATGGTGGGGCGAACTTCAATGTCAGTCATGGTTATGGCGCCATCACACGAATTGGGATGCTGCACGGCGGCAGGGATTGACCTTGATTATCAGTCACTACCACGCGCAGTTGGTAATCACCGGGAGTAAGGGCTGTCGTATCCCATAAACCCAGAGACTCGTTTGTCTTCGTTTTCCGGTCAGCCGATATGGTAACCCAGGTATCGCTGCCCCGTGGGGAGACTTCATATTTATAGAATGCAAAATTTGGAATATTTACGGTCCCGCGCAGGTCGATTGTCCCGCTGATCTCCTCACCGGGATCCGGTGATGTGATCATCAGTTGATCCGGCACACACCCTTCTGCACTGGACGGCTGCCCGGCGGGCGGAGCGGCGGCGATCTGGGTCATCACCTCCGGTGACAGGGTGCCTGCCGGAGTCGCCAGCAGATCGAGCGTAGGAGTGGAGAGGAACACCTCTGCAGGCAAACCCGGGATCACAAAGGACGCCACCACCAATTCAGAACAAAAAAGGAAGGCCACGATCAGGCTGATGGTCAATGCCTGACTCATACGGCGCAGTGAGAACTCACGCTCCAGCCTATAGACAGCCTGGCGCCACTCGCGCCACGAGTTCCAGAGCCAGCGTATCGAAAATAACGCGCCGATCGCCAGCACAATATAAATCAGCGCCTCATAGGAGGCGAGAAAACGGTATAGTCCTGCCATTTGGTATCTTACATCCCGCGTAAAACGCCGCGGATAATTTTCTCGATCTTCGGTGTGATCAACTTTCCAGCTTCGATAACTTCATCATGCGTGGTAATGGTGGACCCGTCCAGGTTCGCCTTATTGCTTATTCCTGAAAAACCGAGCGCTCGCATGCCACCATGCCTGGCTACGATCACCTCCGGCACAGTCGACATCCCGACCGCATCCGCGCCGGCCAGTCGCAGGAAACGCAGATCTGCAGGGGATTCAAATGAGGGACCGCTCAACCCGGCATACACACCTTCACGCAGTCCAATGTTGTTCGCTTTTGCGACCTGCCTGGCGGCGTCACCCAGTTGGCGGTCATATGCCTGGCTCATATCCGGAAAACGGGGACCTAATTCGTCGAGATTTGGCCCCATCAATGGATTCGCACCTGTCATGCCCATCAGATTAAGGTGGTCGGTGATCAACATGACATCCCCGGGCTGAAAATCCGGATGCACACCGCCGGCTGCATTGGTAACGATTAGAGATTGAATACCCATTCGTTGCATGACGCGGATGGGCAGAGTGACCTGAGATAGACTGTATCCTTCGTAATAATGGATCCGGCCCTGCATCACAAAAACGGTCTGCCCTTCCAATTCGCCGATGACGAGCTGACCGGTATGCCCCTGGACTGTCGAAACCGGGAAATGCGGCAAGTCCGCGAACGGGATACGGATCGCGTTTTGGACGGAATCGGCCAGGCCGTTCAGACCGGACCCGAGGATGATCGCTACCGTGGGTTGCACTGCGGCACGGCCGCGGATCGCCTGCGCGGTCTCGTCAATTTGTTTTAAACCGATTTGAATGTTCATTTGACTATTACCTGAGGAGATCAAAAGGACTTGCGTCCTCGTTGCTACAAATTCAGCGAAGGGATTATATCAGAAATCGCAAATGCCCTTTTTGGGACACTTCCAGGTAGAAAAAAACGGCTACTTATGCTATCCTAGTATGAAATAAGGCAATACCGGTCGAACTGCCGGTGGCAGGGTTTTCGAGTTTCTGCGCCTGAAGGCCAAGCGGATCCATGAGCTCTGATTGAAGACATGAAAGAAAACGGCAAGATCGCCGGTATTTCTCCACAGGAAAAGCGCATCTCCGTCCTGCCATCCGGCGTGACGAGCGTTGTGCTTTTAATGATCACGTTATTGAACGGGGTACGAGTAGAGGTGATCGGCCAATTCCACCTGCTGGTGCTCGTTGTCTATTGTTTGGTGAATGGGGGTTACCTGATCTATTTTCATTTTGTGCTGATCCCCTCCTCAAAATTCAAGATCGCGCATGCATGGACGTACGCAATAATCCAGGGCGTATCGCTCGGGATGATCGCCTGGATTCTACCCTCACAAATGGATGTATTGTTGAGCGGTTTGATGATCCTGTCTGCGATCACCACCTCGATCATTGCAGACCGAAAACCTGCCTACTTCATCATCGTCAGCACCACGCTTTTGATCCTTTTCTATCTTAGCGATCGCGCAGTTTCCTCCGGGGAAATGGTCCGCCTGCTCGGGCCGGCCGTGATCGGAATGGTGATCGTGGAGGTCATCCAACAGCTCAAGAAATTATCTGAGGGCAACGTACGCAGGCTGGAGATCATCAATGAATTCAATCGGCAGATCACTTCCTCTCTGGATACGAAGCAAGTCCTTTCACTGCTGAATGCCATGGTCGAACATGCACTGGAGGCGGATACTTATTATGTAGGCCTTGCCGAAGGGGATGCACTCAAGCTCAGCCTGTTGTACGATGACGGGGAATATTTTTACGATATTCACGTCCCCCTGGAAGGTTCTCTTTCCGGCTGGGTGATCCGAAATAGGGAAGAGCTGTTCCTGCCTGACCTTCGTAATGATATCGACCTCGAAGGGGTAAAGAACGTGACGGTCGGAAAAGACAGAACCAGCCTCTCATGGATGGGCGTGCCGGTGCTTGGCACCAATGTGACCGGCGTTTTAGCAATTGCTTCCTACCGTCCGAACGCATTCGATCGCAGCGATCTCGAACTACTTAATAATATGGCACAACACGCAGGGCTGGCGCTTGATAATACATTGCGGCATGCCAAGGTGGAGGAGCAGGCTCGCCTCGACAGCTTGACAGGCGCCTATAATCATGGCTACTTCCTGAAATTATTGGAGCAACAGGCAAGTGATACACGTCAGCTCCTTCAACCGCTTACCTTAATCATGCTCGACATCGATTATTTCAAACAATACAACGACACACATGGGCACATGGTGGGAGATGAAATCCTCACCGCCTTATGTGACACGATCAAGCGATACATTAAAAAAACGGATACGGTCGGGCGCTGGGGCGGGGAGGAATTTATTATCTCCCTGCCAGGTGCTGACGGTCAGCAAGCCGCGCAAGTAGCCACGCGCATCCAGGAAACGATGGCCGGTCTTGAAATAAAAAGCCTGGCACACCAGATCATCACTGCCCCTACATTAAGTCAGGGAATTGCTCAATTTCCCGATGAAGCGGATGGGATCATGAAGCTCATCGATCTGGCCGACCGGCGGTTGTATATCGCCAAGGAACGCGGTCGCAACCAGATCGAGCCCGGGCTGATACATTGGGAAAGCCTGAGCAAACAGGGCAACAAGTTATCGAATTAAGCAAATACTTTTGCAAATGCAGTCACCGCCTGATCAACGGCTACATCGTCGATCCAATAGTGTGTAACGAGCCGAAAACCCCGCTCGCTGACCGCACTAACAAGCACGCCTTGCTGGTTTAGTTTCTCCACGACTGCGTTCGCGGAGACCGAAATACCCTCAGCCAGATTAAGGAAGATCATATTCGTCGCCGGGGTGCCGGGCTGCAGGTCGAGCTCCCGGATCTCGCTGAGACCTTCGGCCAGGTTTCGCGCCCGGGCGTGGTCTTCAACGAGGCGGGGTACCATTTTCTCCAATGCCACAATTCCCGCCGCGGCCAGG
>CAYUUJ010000112.1:0-6941 GCA_964447845.1 uncultured Anaerolineaceae bacterium | reverse complement strand
GTCTTTCAGCATGTAACCCAGCGCGCCGGCCTTGATGGCCTGATAGACACGGTCGCTGTCTGCGAAACTGGTCAGCACCAGGATGCGTGCTTCCGGAACGACTGCCCTCAGTTTTGGCAGGCTTGTCAAACCGTCCTGGCGGGGCATGACCATGTCCAGCAGGATGACGTCCGGCCTTGTCTTGCGCGCCATGTCGACGGCCTGGATCCCGTCCTCAGCCTGGGCGACGACTTCCATGTCGGACTGAAACGATAAGATGGCAACGATGCCTTCTCTGACAACGGTCTGGTCTTCAACTACGAGGATGCGGATCTTTTTCATGATATTGCCTTTTCTCCGGATAATGATGATTGGTGCTTTGTATGGTTAGCGGGTCGATATCGTCAGCATCGAAAATCTTGCAGTGTTGGCTTCCACATCATTCAACATGGTTTCCTGTATGGTCCATGCTTCGGGTGACCAGACTTCGAGATAATCACCCTGCCCGATCAAGAGAGCCTGCTCAGCTAAACCTGCGAAATCCATCAAACCCTGCGGGATGGCCACGTGCCCATCGCTCTCAGCACTCAAGGGTTCAGCCGAGCTGAGGATCAGCCGTACCAGCGATCTCGCCAGCGGATCCGCCATATTCAGGGACGTAACCCCTTTGTAAATTTCCTGAAAGGCGCCGGCGGTCACGATCAAAAGGTTGCGGTCGAAACCCTGTATAATGTATGCGCCGCCTGAAAGTTGATCCCGAATTGCGGATGGAATCGCTAATCGGTTTTCTCCATGCAGTGCACAAGGGTGTTTTCCCAGGAACAATTTTTTCTCCAGATCTGTAAGTTGTCAGCGCTTTATATGTTTTTCATTATATGAATCCCGTAAACATCGGGAAACCCATAAAAGTTCTCGATAGAATGTTCGCATTGGAACGGGAAAAGGGCATCGGCATGGTCATAAATGACCATGCATGAATCCGAACAATTTCGCACCGGTCTTCATTCAAATGGGAGCCAGGTCCCAAAAATGAAAAAACTGATCGAGAAATAGGTTGCGGCTTTGAGCTGACTTGGATCATTAAATGAAAAACCCGCCTGTGTACTCACAGGCGGGTTTGATTTCAAGGATTACCTGGTCTTTTTGGTCTTCTCTTTTTCTTTCTCTTTCTCCTTTTCCTTCTCTTTCATATTCTTATCGCGAGGTTCGGTGAGGCCTTCGCGAATCGCATACAACGCAGCCTGTGTCCGGTTCGCGAGTTGAAGTTTTTCCAGAATGCTGGAGACATATTTTGCGATGGTCCGATCATGTACGAACAAGGTTGCGGCGATCTCCTGATTGCTCATGCCTCTGGCGATCAGGCGCAAAGTCTCCAACTCACGCGGGGTGAGTGGATCCGCCGTGAATTGCGACTGGGAGGGGTGGTCTATTTCATGGATCACTTTTACTGCAATGGAAGGTTGAATGGAGGCCTGCCCATTGTCTACATCCCGGATGGCCTGCAGCAATTGCACGCGCGTGGCATCCTTAAGCAGATACCCGAGTGCCCCGGTTTTGATCGCCTGGTAGACGCGATCGCTCTCCGCAAAGCTGGTTAACACAAGGATCCGACTGTCCGGGAGAGTGTCCCTGATAATGGGAATGGTCGTCAACCCATCCTGGTGGGGCATGACCATATCCAGCAGGATGACATCCGGCTTGGATTTACGCGCCAGTTGCAGCGCCTCGATCCCATTCGTTGCTTCACCCACGACTTCAATGTCCGGTTGAAGCGATAAGATGGCTACGATCCCCTCGCGCACCACGCTTTCATCATCCACAACCAGGATACGGACTTTCTTTTTACTAGCGACTTGTTTTGTTGTCATTTTTACGTCTCGCTGATTTGGCTGCCGGATCCCTGTGAACAGTCACCACGATTTTTGTTCCTTGATCGGGCTTGGAGTGGATCTTAAGCTTTCCATTTACCTGCGTGGCTCTTTCCTTCATGTTTCTCAAACCTAATCCTCCCCCATCCACCTTTTTAAGGTCAAAGCCGAGCCCATCATCCACGATTTCAAGTATAACATTCTGACGTCCCTGCTTAAGCGCCACCGATACGGATTTTGCACGCGCATGCCTCAGGATGTTGTTCAATGCCTCCTGGGCGATGTAATATAGCGCGATCTCCTTTTCCTTCGAAAGGGAGATGTCGTCATCCGCCAGCAGCCTGGCCTTCATGTCTGCCCGGCCCTCCACAGCGGCCAGGCGATGATGCAACACTGAGACCAGGCCGTCTTTTTCCACGTCGATGGACTGCATCTGATACAGGAACAGGCGCATCTCCTTAACCGCCTGCCGGGCGTTCTCTCCAATGCGCGTCAGGAATTGAGATGGATCAATGCTCGAACCCGCCTCCAGTCCGGCCTGGGCGGCCTCCGTCAGCGTGACCAGACCGTATAACTTCTGGCTGACCGAGTCGTGCAGGTCGCGCATCAGTTTTTCCCGTTCCGATAAGACGATCGCTAATTTGCGACGCCGGTCGCTGTCGATCAAGGTCGCGATATGGTCCGAGATCGTGGAAAGACGAATGATCTCATCCTGGCTGAAGACGGGTTTTTCCCTCCGGGCCAGGCAGATAAAACCCAGCACCTTGCTTTTTTCACCGGATTGGGTGATCAGCGGGAATGTTAGAAAACATGAAAAAGCCATGGCGCGCAATGCCACTGGCAGGCGCAGATCGTTGGCGATATCCTCGATCATGAGCGACTGTCTGTTCCTGCCGACCCACTCAAAGAGCGGCTCAGCCGGGGACATGACGTTCATGGACTCGGCCGCTTCGGGTGTCAGGCCTACATATGAAGCCAGTGATACCAGTGGGTCCTCGGTTTCATCATCCCGATCATCCATCAGGAAAATTGCAACGACCTGGCTGCGGAAGGGATAAACGATGTGGTAAATGGATTCTGACAGGAACTCTTCAAGGTTGATCGAGTTGCTGGCTGCGCTCGAGATGGCATTCAGAAGCACGAACATTTCATCGCGCGCCCGTTGACGGGCATCCTCTGCCAATTTGCGGTCGGTGATGTCGCGCCAGATGATCAGGCGGCCGAAATGTTTTTTACGTGGGTCCACCAGACCCGAGATACGAATATTCAGGTAGCGCCAGCCCTCCTGTGATTTGATGCTGCGTTTCATTTCATATTCCCGATTCACACCGAAGTTCTGTCCCAGATTTGGCAAGTCACCAAGCACCGATATGATCGGCTGTCCGTATACCTTGTCGCGCGGCAGGCCGATTATTTTTTCGGCAGCCGGATTGATGTCTACAATGATATTTTTCGGGTTCAGTACGATCCAGCCGTCATCCATCCCCTCCACCACCGCCTCGCGTGTGACGGGTACCACCTCGATCAGTTGCTGGCCGAAGAGCCCGTACGTGAATCCCAATGCGCTCAGGGTGAAGGCGATCAACAATGCTTCAAACTGCGGGCCGGGATTGATCCCCATCAAAGCCAGCGTGAATAGTGCGAAAGGCGCAAGCGCCCCGGCCAGGATGGTCCAGGAATGGTAAAGAAGCGAACGTGGCTTTCGGATAAAGCGATCGATCAACAATAGCAGGCTGGCGCCGGACAAGTTATAAATATACAGTGCTGTGAATTTACCCCAGGAGCCGGTAAATGCCGGATCGGACGCAAAACCCGCCGGGTTTGCGAAAAAAAGTTCGCGCAATGAACCGGTCCAAAACACAGCCTGGGTGATCACAGGCATGACTGTCAGAAAGATCAATACAGAACGGGTGAACCAATCCGGTCGATTTGTATACCAGAGCGCAAAGATCAGTTGCGCGGAGGCTGCAAGAGTAATGCTGAATAAAAAGACTGCGGTGGGGAGGATGTTTGAGCCGGTTGTGGATGCGTCTTGATCGACCAGACGGGAAGCCGACCAGAGCGCAATCGCAAAAGCTAAAACCAGCACACTCGCCGCACCCAGGGTTCTGGTTTTGCGGAAAGTGATCGCGAGGATAACCAGGGCCGAGATCAAGCTGATGATCGGAATAAGAATGTTGAGGCTCATAAGTTTGTCCGGCTCATATTATTCGCTGAATTCTATCTGTGAAAATTATATAACCAGTGAGCTAAGATAAGGTTTTGCTGAGTGCGTCATCCAAAAGGATGTGTATATTGAGATCACGGCGAATATCGATTTTCGAAATATGCCCTGCCTGGACGGCAGCTTTTAGCAGGCTGACTGACTTTTCAGGAGTACCACGGATGGCCTCTTCGTAGAGCATGGGATAAAAAGACTGGTCCCCGGAAAATTTGCGGGCTAACGATAGCTGCTCGGCTGCTTCATCCGGGAGACCCATCACGCTGAAGCAGACGGCCAGGGACGCATATAGAAGACCATTGGTCGGCATACATTCGATCGCCTTTTTGAAACATGCGGCCGCGTCGTCCAATCTACCGATGGATACATAAATATATCCGAGCGACTTCCACAACCGGGCGCTGGTGGAACCTTTCTCGACCGCTTTCTTCCCCTGGACAATGGCTTCACTATTCTTCCCCAACGCGCAAAGCACCGCGCTCAGGTTAATCCAGAGCAGGGCATCCCGCGGGCTTTCCGTAGTCAGCTTGGCGTAAATCTCGAATACCTTCTGATAATCTCCGGCTTCATAATTAATGATCGCCAGTCCATTTTGTAACCAGGATCTGATCTTGAATAATTCCCGGTTTTCAGACAAAGATATGCCTGTCGTCAATGATTGAGTAGCTTTTGGAATATCACCCAGCGACCAATACAGATATCCCAACGTGTAAAGAAGTTCCATGCGCGTGGAGAGGGACTCCGGCCGGGCAGGCAGCTCTTTTAATAATCGTTCACGGCCCAGGATCTTTTCCTTTAACTTGGCCGGCGAATCGTTGGAGGATTGAATGTGCCAGATCAGGATACCTGCTGGTAAGCCAATATTTTTCGCCGCACGGGGGCTGGCAAATTCGACCACCCTATGTCGGAACGCCCAGAAATCCGGAGCAGAATGCGGTAAAGCCAAAGCTTCACTGATCGTCAGCCAGAAAACTGCCCGGATCTGATTCTCAACGATATGTTCCCGGTAGATATTGAGCGCTTCATAGGCTGCCTTTCCGTCCTCGCCTCCGCCCCGGTCAATATTGGAAATGAAAAAAACTGTTTTATCCCGGTCCGGGGTCTGCAATGCGGATTGGATGGCGTTCGACGATTCGTGGTTGACCTCTATTTTCACTACGTTCTGACCGTGGCCGATCAATTTTTCTTCAAGCGCATTCCCGGCTTTGATCTGGCCGGGAAGGGTTTTGTGAACGGCCAATAGGATGCTCGGCCTGTCCCATTGGATGGACAGCTTGAGCTCCTCGAAGAGACTCTCGATGTTTTCGTCGAAGGACTTGGTGTAGATCGGAGCGGTGTCGGGCATCTTGTCTCAGGTCCGGGGCTGTTATCGGACGCGTCAATCCAATCCGTACAGGAAGTAGATCGCCTTGAGCGGAAAGCGATTGCGTGCATCCTGCGCCAATTGGTCATAATACTTTAGCCAAAGATCAAAGAAGCCCTCCAGATCCAGCAGGGTGGTCTTTCGGAAGAGGTTTGATCTGATCTGTTCTGTTACCTCACCAGTAAATCCGCCGGTGGATACGAACAACCCGTAATCATTCGGGCCGAGGATCGCCAGAAACGCTTTCAAGCCTTCCAAAGTCACGGCCTGGCCTTTGGTTTTGGCCTGGACGAGTATGCGGGCGCCTTTGACCCCCAGCGGGTCCACATTGGCGACCATGTCGATCTGCCCATGAAGTTTTTCGGGAGGCGCGATCCAGGCCAGGTGATATCCCATGGCTTTCAGGAGATCCGCGATCAGAGTTTGGAATTGATCGTGCCTGGTTTCCTGGAGATGCTTCTGTATGAGCTCCCAGGCTTTTTCCTCCGCAGCATCCGCGGCGATGGTATACAGAGGAGCGCTCTCCTTATTTACCGCAAGTTGACGGATGGCTTCCTTGTATAGCTCCAAGGCTGTCGGGAACTGCCGGCATGCTTGTCGTCCCTCCTGGGTGATATACCAGCGGCTTTTGTCGTTCCCTACGAGCCAGCCGGCTTTGACCAGTGGTAGGGTGGCGAACCGGAGAACTCTTTCTTGAGTTTGTGTATTTGGGGAGGTGGAAAACTGGCCGTCAGAGTCGGCCAATGCGGGCATTTCGGGAAGCGAAGCAAGGAGTTCCCTGGCAGGTAACCCCTCTTGTCTCGTCCACAGCAATTCGAACATGCCGCGAAGGAGTTCACCAACGGTTTCCAGCGTCACGTCTGCCATTTCAAGGATTCCTTGCCATCTATACTTTAATTAATGAAATTATAACCGAAAAACTGTTCTAACCGTAAATATACGGTCTACGGCAAAAAATGAACGACATCTGGTATCGTTTCCCATGTAATTAGATCGTGTAGCCATAATCTGTTTTATAATTTCAGGATGTCATCTCTGAGAAGCTTGTTTCTTCTGGATCCTGAAGTCGTCTTTCTGAATCATGGTTCGTTTGGTGCAACACCGGAGCCTGTCTTTGCAGAATATCAGCGCTGGCAGCGCGAGCTTGAACGCCAACCCGTGGAATTTCTGGGTCGTCGTTTTACAAGTTTGATGGCCAATTCCCGGGTGGTCCTGGGAGATTATCTGGGAACGCATGCCGGCAATCTTATCTATGTCCAGAACGCGACAATTGGATTAAATATCGTGGCACGCTCGCTCGAGCTCGGCGCGGGCGACGAAGTTTTATCGACCGACCATGAATATGGCGCGCTGGATCGCACCTGGAGATTTCTCACGAAGCAGCGCGGCTTTCGATATATAAATAACCGGGTTCCAGTACCACTTGAGAGCGAACAACAATTCATTGAAAGTTTCTGGCGTGGTGTCACACCGCGCACGCGGGTCATTTTTCTGAGCCAGATCACCAGCC
>CAYUUJ010000111.1:0-6947 GCA_964447845.1 uncultured Anaerolineaceae bacterium | reverse complement strand
GCTATCCGGTTACCTATAATAAACAGCCGCTCGGCCTGGCCGCCATCACCTCGAACAAGAACAATATGACCATTTACCTGATGGGTGTGTATTCGGATGTAAAAACCACCCAGTGGTTCCATGACAAGTACAAAGCCAGCGGCAAGAAACTGGACATGGGCAAATCCTGTGTGCATTTCAAGAAAATCGAAGACCTGCCGCTGGATTTGATCGGAGAGACCATGCGCCGCTTCAGCGTGGAAGACTATATCGAACTGTACGAAGCGAGCCGGAAGAAATTTAAGTCAGGCTAGATCCAAGGAGTTGAGATGACACGCAAAAAAGGATTTGGATTTCGCAATCCTCTGAGCGGCGTGATCGGCGGTCCGCTGTTGGTGATTTTCGGAATCGGGATCGCCTGGCTTGGCTGGAGTCTGCGTGCGAATACGAACGAATTCGTTGAGAACTCCAGCCGCGCCAGCGGTATCGTTGTTGAAGTAATTTCACAGACAAAGACTGAAAATGGCGAACAGAAAACTTATTTTTATCCTGTCATCGAGTTCATCACAGTCAACGGTGAAACCTTCCGGTTTCAAGACCCAACCGGCAGCAACCCACCTGAACAGCATGTCGGCGATCAGGTGCAGGCACTGTATGATCCGTTAACGCCGCAAAAAGCCCGTCTCGAATCCTTCACCAGCTTGTGGCTCCCCTCAACCATCCTGCTGGCCTTCGGCCTCGTTTTTATCCTGTTCGGCCTATTGGGATTCTTCAACTCGCTGCTTTGGCTGGCCGGCATCGCCGGGCTGTTGGGGATCGGTGCCTGGCTGATCACGAAAATGAATCAGGACGAAACTAAAAAAGACCTGCCTAACTCATGAGTTAGGCAGGTCTTTTGTTATTGATTTTTTATTTAATTCTGCGCATCCAGCCAGCTGAGCATTTCCTTCACACTGCCGGTGGCCATGGCAATGCTGGTATCTGCGGCACCGTAATATACATTGAGCGTATCGCCATCGGCTGCAAGCGTAAAACCGCACGGGAAGACGACGTTATCCACATCACCGTCGCGCTCATATGGGGTCTCTGGACAAAAGAACCATTCGTCGCTGCGCTTTATACACTTTTCCGGGTTCTTGAGGTCAAACAGAGCCAGCCCAAGCCGGTACAACGCGCCCGCCGCATTCAGTTTCACGCCATGATAGATCACCAACCAACCGCGCGAAGTTTCAATAGGCGGCGGCGAGAGCCCGATTTTGTTCGAATCCCACCATGCGCCCAGCCTGGATTCCAGCATCAATGTATGACCGCCCCAATTTCGCAGGTCATCCGAATAGGAAATCCACATGTGAGCCGCCAGGGCGCTGACAGGTCGGTGGATCAGTGCCCAGTGCCCGTTTATCCGGTGCGGCAAAAGACAGGCGTCTTTATCTTCCGGCTGCATGATCAAGCCGTACCGTTTAAACTCGACGAAATCTTTCGTAAGCGCCAAGGCAACGCCAGGGCCGGCGGTCGAATATGCCGTATACACGATGGCATATTGTTGCAATTCGGGAACATAGGTTACGCGAGGATCCTCGATTCCCCACAATTCTTCCGGATGGTTTTCCGGATCAGAAAGGAAGGTTGGTTGAGGGTCGATTTGCCAGTTGTCAATGCCGTTTACAGAACGGGCCGCACATAGATGGGAAATGCCACGTCGATCTTCCACCCTGCACAAGAGAAGCGTGGTTCCATCCTGAAGCAGTGTGGCGCCTGGATTGAAGACGCTATTTACCCGGTAGGGCCAATTCACGGCGCTCAGGATGGGGTTGTTTGGGTGCCGAAGCAGGAGCTGGGATAGTTGATGGTTCATTGACAATGTGCTCACCTGAGTGTATGGAATGTTCGGCCAGCCGGAGTTCCACTAAGGACTGAAGAAAAGCCAAAGTGGACTCGGCGCCTTGATTTTCATTCGGACGATCGGGGTGCAAGCCGTCGCGGCAGCCGCCGGTGGTCGGGTCGTACAAAGGCAGATTCAAGTCGTTGCGTCCGAGAAACCATTCGAAGGCACGGCGGGCTTCTTTGCGCCAATACTTCTCTCCCGTCAGCCGATAAGCCTCCAGGCTGGCGGAGACCATGCCCTGGGCCTCGACAGGCTGCTGGTCGAAGCGGGCGCGTTCACCGCCTTGCTGGTAAAAACCATTCGAACCGATCGGGACAAAATGTCCACCTTCCGAGTCCGCGTGCTGAAGCTCGGCCAGCCAACGTAGAGACTCCAACCCAACTTCAGTCATTTCAGCATTCACCATTGATTCACCGCACAAAAGCATGGCGTGCGACAAGGCAGCATTGCAATAGGTGAGGCTCTTCTCGAACCAACGCCATTCATCCTCACGGTTAGTGCGGTAATGCGCCAACAGTCTACCGGCTAATTCCTCCCGCACCTGACCGACACGACGGTCACCCTCGAAGCGTTGTAAATATTCATGGATGCCGATCAGCGCGAAAGCCCAGGCGCGCGGACTGGTTGTTTTTAGAATGCTAAGCAGGGACTGTTCAAAGACGCGGCCAGCCATATTTTGAAGCGAGGGTGTATTCGAACGGCCCAACACGGTACCCAACGCCCACAAGGCGCGGCCATGACTGTCATCCGAGCCATTTTCCTCCAACCACTGCCGCTGATAATCCATAAAGTTGCGGAAGCCTTTGGTCTCCGGATTAAAAGCGTACCAGATGAATGCCAGATAACGATTGGCCAGTTCGACTGCCTGTTTATCACCCAATTCTTCCAACAGAGCACTGACCATCAAGGCGCGTGCATTATCATCGGTCGTGTATCCTTCGCGATAGTTGGGAATGGTGAATGTGGCATGTTGCAATACGCCGGTCGAATCGCTCATATTCTTTAGATGATCCAGTTTGAGAGGCGGCAGTTCCTGCGGACGTTTATCCAGAGGCTTGACCGCGAAGTCGGCTTGCGCAAAATGCCGGCGCTCGGCACGGGCACGCTCGAAGGTGTGCATATACTGGCGCGCCACCTGCGGCCAGACCATCTCCCTCCCAAACAGGTAGGCTTGTTTGCGCATGGCATGGCGCTTGGCTTCATTGTCCAGAAGGTCGATCACCTGGTCCGCAAGAGCCTGGGGATCGCGGAACGGCACCAGCGCACCTCGATCGTCAGCCAGCATTTCTTCGGCGTACCAATAGGGCGTTGAGATCACCGCTTTGCCTGCCCCCACGGTATAGGCCAGTGTTCCCGAGACACTCTGCGCCGCATCCAGATAAGGCGTAATGTAAATATCCGCCGCACCGATGAACTGTACAAGTTCTTCGAGTCCCACGAATCGGTTGTAGAAGATCACGTTCCCTTCGACGCCTTTTTCCTGCGCCAGCATTTGAAGCGACAAGCGATACGTCTCACCATCATTACGTAGTACGTGCGGATGGGTCGCGCCCAACACGATATAAACCACGTTGGGGTGGCGTTCCAGGATCGCAGGCAGGGCTGCGATCACATTTTCGATGCCTTTGTTGGCCGAGAGCAAGCCAAAGGTCAACAGGACGATTTTGCCCTCCACTCCAAACAGGTCCTTGTGGAAACTCGGGTCGACAAACGGGAGATCCGGGATGCCGTGCGGGATCAGATCGATCTTTTCCTCCGGTACCTGATATACATCGCGTAGAAATTCCCGGCTGCGCTCGCTCATGACGACCAGGCGGTCAGAAAGGGACGCAACCTCCTCCAACACGCGCTTCTGATCAGGATCCGGGTCACGCAGGACGGTGTGCAGGGTCGTTACAACGGGCATGCGCAATTCGCGCAACAAGGTCGTAATGTGGCTGCCTGCCCGACCCCCGAAAATGCCGTATTCGTGTTGCAAAGATACCATATGCACATTATTAATATTCAGGAAATCGGCAGCGCGGCGATAAGAGTCGACATCCTTCTCGGTCAACTCGAACCGGACGCGCGGCGGGTAATCGTAGCCGGCGTCGGTATCATTGACGGGTACCGCCAAGATAGAGGTATTTTTGAATTCCGCCGCGACGGCTTCGCAAAGATCGGTGGTAAAAGTTGCAATCCCACACTGGCGCGGCAGATAGTTCCCGATAAAAGCGATCCGTTTAATAAGTGATTTTTTGGTATTACGATCCATTGATAACGCTCCTTCCCACCCCTTGTTCCGGATGAGACCTCGATCTAAGGCGAAAACAGGCCTCCAAGAGGGGGCCTCTGCCATGATTAAACGATTAACTGTGATGCATTTCTATGGGAAAGTGGAAACGTCTTGCAATCACATGACTGCGATTGAGATTAGTTATACTCCACTTCTCCTAAAATAGCAAACAAGGGATCGCACTCTATTTTAGAAAGATCGGAGACCTTGACATCCTGTAAACACGGAGGTACCATGTCGCCGCTTCGCACTGGAATTGTGCGGTTTTCCAGCCTCTGCCTGTCATCCTCTTTCCGGCCAAAAAAGGGCCGGAAGGTTTGTTTAAGTCCGGCCGTTTGAGGCGCCGGACCCCTGCCTGCAGGCAACCTGATTTTTATCCACAAGGAACAAGGAGTGTGAAGCATAACTGAATTAACGCAAGAGAACCTGACCTTGATACGCAGTATTTATGAAGAGATATGGAACAAGGCCGATCCGGCCGCCGCAGGCTTCATTTTTGCCAATCCGGAGGGCGTGGAACGCTTCGTTCGGGAGTTCCTGGCTGCCTTTCCCGGCCTGCAACACACCGTAGAATCGATCATCGTCGAGGGTGATCAGGTTGTAGCGCGCTTCTCAGCGCATGGGACGCACTCGGGGAAATGGAAGGAGGTCGAAGCCACAGGAAAACCGGTCGATTACACAGGTGTGACAATGATCCGTATCGCAGACAACCTAATTGTTGATCATCAAACCTTTGGGGATGAGTGGGGACTCATCCAACAGATTCGGGCAACATAGACTCAACAGCGTATCCATCGGACGGCATTCGGAATGGCTGGGGCGGACGCATGTCCACCCCAGCCCGAGTTGGTTTTAAGTGCAATTTATCTGCAAACAAACGTTGACCCTAAATCCATTACAATAAAGGGCAGGGTCGAAAAAAAACCCGCCTAGTCGATGAGTTTAGGCAAAAAGCTCCCACCTTCTACAATTTCATCTCAGCCAAAATTACGGACGGCGCTGGTCGTGGCTGTCTATCTGGTCTTGTTCATCGCGACGGACTGGCTGACACGCGCCTTCCAGATATTTCCGGGTGTGGTCGCCTGGTATCCACCAAGCGGGCTCAGCTTCGCGTTCCTGCTTACGTTTGGGGCGGGTTTTCTGCCCATCATTGCACTTGCTTCATTGATCAGCAATTTCCTGATCTATCAAATTCCCGGTCCTCCCTTGGCGCTTTTCGGCTGGGCCATCTTGACTGCACTGTTGTACGGGGTTGCTTTGTGGATCCTGCGCCAGCGCCTTCGTATCAATTTAAGGTTAGAGAAGGTACGCGATGTTCTATGGCTGATCGTAATATCGGCTGCCGTGGCCCTGGTCCTGGCGTTGGTTTCCATCAGCGCCGCAACTGCCACCGGCTCCGTTCCGGCGGCTGATTGGGCTCGGGCGGTTTTTCATTGGTGGATCGGAGAGACGATCGGCTTGCTGGTTGTTGCGCCAGCCCTGTTGATCCACGGCATGCCATGGTTGGAACGATTTGCAAATGGCAGTCTGGATCGCTCCCGGCCGCGGGAAACAATTTTCTGGCCTGCGCGCAAATTGGTCTTTCAGAGCTTAAGCATTCTGGCTGCGCTTTATGTAGTCTTCGACGTACCTGCACTACAACCCTTCCATCCACTTTACCTGCTCGCCATCCCGCTGATTTGGATCGCCCTTGATTATGGGCTGCCGGGCATCAGCCTTGGCATTCTAGCGATGAATTTTGGCTGTACCTTTATGATGTGGAGTCAGCATATAGAACCCGCCCGGCTTGCCGAACTCCAATTGTTGCTGCTGGTTATTTCCAGCATGGGCCTGATCCTGGGTGCTGTACGAACGGAGAGGCGGCAGGCCAACGAATCCCTGCTCGCGAGCGAAGCCCACAAAGCTGCCATTCTCGCATCTGCGCTGGATTGCATTATTTCCATGAATGAAGATGGTCGGATCCTGGAGTTCAACCCGGCCGCCGAGAAAACATTCGGTTTTAGCCGGGCTGAGGCTATTGGCCAGGAAATGGCGGAATTGATCATTCCTGAGCGTTTCCGCGAGCTGCACCGAAACGGATTGAAAAGATACCGGGCAAAAAAAGAGTCTCTGATCCTGGGAAAGCGCGTCGAACTGGCCGGCTTGCGTTCAGATGGGAGTGAATTCCCGATCGAGTTGACGATTACGCGCATAGCCGATGATGAACCGCCGGTCTTTACCGGTGTCGTACGCGATATTTCAGAGCATAAACAGGCCAAACTTGCACAGGAAAACAGCGAGAAACTGTTTCGGGCATTGTTTGAGTATTCGCCCGAGGCCATCCTGCTCATCGATCCTCACGATCCCAACATGTTATGGCCGATCATTGATTGCAATTTGAAGGCTTGTGAAATGAATGGCTACGATCGCAACGAGCTGGTCGGACACGCTGTGGATCTAATTAACCTCACCCCCGCCACGCGCGCAGAGCGGAACATTCGATTGGCAGAATTAAGGGAAGCCGGCAATCTTCACGGTGAAGGCATGCATCGCCATAAGAATGGCGCCACGTTTCCAATTGAATACTCTTCGACGCTTATAACGCTCGGCGAGCGCGAGCTGATCATCGGGATCGACCGCGATATTTCCGAGCGCAAGCAGGCGGAACAGGCGCTTCGTGAAAACGAGGGGCATTATCGCAGCCTGTTTGAAGATTCTCCCATTGCGCTGTGGGAGGAGGACTTCTCGGCTGTCAAAAAACGACTCGACAGCTTGCGTGCGCAGGGAATTACGGACATACACGCCTACCTTTCAACCCTCCCCGAGCTG
>CAYUUJ010000110.1:0-7017 GCA_964447845.1 uncultured Anaerolineaceae bacterium | reverse complement strand
AATCCGAACCTGCAAAACATTCCCATCCGCACCGAAGCCGGCCGGCGCGTGCGCAATGGATTCATTGCCGCCAAAGGAAATGTTCTGCTTTCGATCGATTATTCACAGATCGAACTGCGTATCGTGGCGCACATGGCGCAGGACGAGGCCATGCTGGAGGCGTTCCGCGCCGGACAGGATATTCACGCCACGACCGCGGCAGCCGTGCATGGCGTCGAGCTGGAGGCGGTCACGAAAGACATGCGCCGGCATGCCAAGGCGATCAACTTCGGCCTGATCTATGGCATGTCCCCCTTTGGCCTGTCGCGCACCACGGATCTGACGCTGGCCGAGGCTGAGAATTTTGTCAATACTTACTTTGCACGTTTCCCCGGCATCCGGAAATATCTGGATGGCATCCGCAAACAAGCCTCCCAGGATGGATATGTGGAGACCCTGCTTGGACGCCGCCGGTATTTCCCCGCGCTGCAAAGCAAATTGGATGTCGCCATGAAAAACCGGGAGGAACGCGAAGCCATCAACGCCCCCATTCAAGGCACCGCGGCGGATATTATGAAGATCGCCATGCTGAAAATTCCGGCGGCCCTCGAGAAGGCCGGCCTGCAGACTCGCATGCTCCTGCAAGTCCATGATGAACTGGTGCTCGAAGCGCCTCGCAGTGAGGTGGAGCAGGCCGCGCGTCTCGTTCAGGACATCATGAGCTCGGCCTATTCGATGAGCATCCCACTCTCCACGGAAGCCCGCTGGGGCCGGAGTTGGGGCGAGATGCAGTCTGAATAATAAAAGAACAGCAAATTGGCAAATGAGCAAATCAGTAGGACGGCAAGAAGCCGGGTTTATTCGGCTAACCGTTCAAGTTATATGGCAATTTGGTGGATAAAAAACTGAACGCGGTAAAATAGGATCATGCCAGGACAAGAAGACGTTTTCCAAAAAGCGATGAACGAGGGGCATTCGGCAGCTTGGGATCAGGAGTGGGAAAAAGCCGCGTCTGCCTACCGCAAAGCCCTGCAGGAATTCCCCGACCATCCCAAGGCATTGAACAGCCTGGGGCTGGCTTTGTATCAGTTATCCCGCTTCGAGGACGCCCTGCAGATCTATCAACATGTGGCCAAACTTTCGCCCGAAGACCCGGTGGCGATGGAAAAAGTTGCGCAACTCTCCGAGCGGCTCGGCAACCTGCAAAACGCCGTGGACGCCGCCATTAAAGCGGCGGACCTGTTCCTTAACCAGCGCGATGCCGAGAAAGCCATCGAGAACTGGGTGCGCGTTACCACTCTCAACCCGGAACATGCGATCGCTCATTCCCGCCTGGCGCTGGTGCATGAAAAACTGGGTCACACGCAGCAAGCCGTCACGGAATACCTGGCAGTCGCCAGCCTCGTCCAGCGCAGCGGAAATGCGGAAAAAACCCAGGAACTGGCGGATAAAGCCCTCAGCCTGATGCCGAAAAGCCCCGAGGCCAAACAAGCGCAGACCCTGTTGAAGACCGGTCAACTGCTGCCCAAGCCCGTACGCGGCAAGGGCGGGACCGGTCCGATCGGCATGGCGCAGGTCAAACAATTACAACAACCAAAACAAACCGCCTCCGGTCTGGACCCGGTCGCTGAGGCGCGTCAAAAGGCGTTGACCCAGCTGGCGGAGATCCTGTTCGAATACTCCGACGAAAGCCCATCCGCGCAGGAGCGACGCGGCCTGACCGCGATCATGAAGGGCACCGGCCAATTAGGGATGCAGCAAGCCGAGCAGACCAAGGTCGTTCTGCATCTCAGCCAGGCGATCGACTCGCTCAGCAAGAATCAAGACGCGCAGGCGGCTGAAGAACTCGACAACGCGATCGAAGCCGGGTTCAACCATGCCTCATTGCATTTTGCGCTGGGTTTGTTACGCGCCAAGGGTGAGCGCCTGGAGAGCGCGCAACGCCATCTCCAGCATGCCGTCAAGCATAACGACTACAACCTGGCCACGCGTCTCTTGTTGGGACAAATGATGTTAAAAAAGGGGCAGTCGAAAGAATCCGCGCTGGAATATCTCGAAGCGCTGCGCATCGCCGATTCGTTGGTGGTGCCGGCCGAACAGTCCGATGAGATCCGCCAGTCGTACGAACCCTTGATCGAAGCCCAACAGGGTCAAAACGAAACGGACGCGCGGCGCCTGAGCGAGAATATCCACGGTTTGTTAATGCGTGCGGATTGGCGCGACGAGTTGCACAAGACGCGCAGCCAGATGCCAAAGCTGGAAAGCGGCATGCTGGCGCCGATCGCCGAAGTCCTTTTCCAGGCCCAGTCCAGCACGGTCCTGGAATCGATCAATCGCGTTCATCAGCTGGCGCGCGCCGGCAGCCTGCGCTCGGCGATGGATGAGGCCTTCGATGCGCTCCAGCATGCGCCCACCTATCTGCCGCTGCACTCGTTAATGGGCGAATTGCTGATCCAGGAAGGCCGCGATCAGGATGCCATCGCAAAATTCAGCGTGATCGCCAATGCCTACAGCGTGCGCGGTGAGGTGGGGCAGGCTACCAAACTTCTGCGCCGCGTGATCCAACTCGCACCGATGGATCTGTCCCTGCGGATGCGGCTTATCGATCAACTGGTGGCGCGCGGCCAGGTGGATGAAGCCATAAAAGAATATCTGGAGCTGGCCGATATTTACTACCGCCTGGCGGAACTCGACATGGCGCGCAAGACCTACACCACCGCCCTGCGCGTCGTGCAGCAGGCCAATGCCGACCGATCCTGGAATGTGCACATCCTGCAGCGCATGGCGGATATCGACCTGCAACGCCTGGATTGGAAGCAGGCCGTGCGCGTGTTCGAACAGATCCGCACGCTGCGTCCGGATGATGAGATCGTCCGCAAACAACTGGTGAACCTGAACCTGCGCATGGACCAGCAGCAGCAGGCCATGAGCGAGCTGGAGAGTTTCATCACTTATCTCGAAAATAGCAACCAGGCGGAAAAAAGTATCGACTTCCTGGAGGACCTGCTCAAGGAACACGAGAACGAGAATTTGCTCAAACGCGCCCTGGCTGAACAACTCCATCACGCCGGACGGACGCAGGAAGCCATTTCACAGCTGGATACCCTGGGAGAAGCGTTGATGCAAGCCGGCAAAAAACGCGAGGCCCTGGAGGTCATCAATCAGATCGTGTTGATGAATCCACCAAACGTGGAAGACTATCGTCAACTGCTCGCCCAAATGCAAGGTCAGTGAACCAGTCCCCGCCCAAGGGGGACTTTTTTTCAGCACCGCTACAACTCAAATACCAAATTATGAAAAGCAGTATAATCCGGCGCGATTTCATAAGCAGACCGGAAACAATATGACCAAACCCCGCCGGAGAAACCCCGCCCCTTCGAAAGACACCCTGCGCGTCGTAATGATTTGGCTCTTTTCATTCGCGTTGTGTGTAGCGCTGTTGGTAATCTGGGGTGGTTACACCCGGCTCACGCGCTCGGGGCTTTCGATCGTCGAGTGGCACCCGGTCAGCGGCGCGATCCCACCGATCGGCGCACAGGCCTGGCAGGAGGAGTTTGCCAAATATCAAGAGACCCCTGAATTCCAACAAGTCAATTTCGACATGACATTGAAGGAATATCAGTTCATCTTCGCCATCGAATGGATCCATCGCATGCTGGCGCGCGTGATCGGCCTGCTGTATGCCATCCCAGTCTTTTATTTCTTTTTGACGAAAAAAATTCCGTGGCGCGAATCGGGCGTTTATATCTTCATGGGCTTGTTGTTCATTTTCCAAGCTTTTGCAGGCTGGTTCATGGTGGCAAGCGGCCTGGAGGATCGCCCGTCTGTTAGTCATTACCTGCTGACTTTCCATTTAATACTGGCGCTTACGCTGTTCGGGCTTAGTCTGTGGGTCGCTTTCGATCACTTATATCCTGATCAGGCGCTGCGCGCTGAATCCCATGCCAAAGCCAGGCTTCACTTTTCGTTGCCCACCAAACTGGCGGCGGCTACATTGATACTTTTATTCATCCAGATCACGTACGGGGGTCTGACGGCCGGACTCAAGGCCGGCCATATTTCAGATAGCTGGCCTTTGATGTTCGGCAAACTTGTCCCACCCGGTTTGCTTAATGCGCTTCAGCCATGGGCTTTGAATCTGATCGAGTCCCCTGAGACTGTCATGTTCCTACACCGCTGGCTGGCGTTTGCAGTGCTCGGGCTGGCGGTCGCATCTTATTTAACGGCTAGCAGGCTTGGAGCCCCACGCGAAACGCAAAATGTTTCTCTTCATCAGACTCAGGACAGCGCGCTGCTATTGGCAGTGTTGGTCGCATTCCAAATCCTGCTCGGGATCAGCGTCGTGATCTTTCACGTCCGGATCCAGCTGGCGCTGCTACATCAAGTCCTGGCCATTGCATTGCTGGCCGCAAATTTGTTTTTGCTGCACACATGCCGGGCGCAGGACCGGGTTCGATAATCGCCGTCTTTTTTCAGTATGGAATTCCGTAGGCGGAAAATTGCTGGGCAATATTTTGCTTGGCGGAGAATTCTTTTTCCGCAATGTCACGGCTAATAACCCCCATCTTCTTACGCAAACCCTTATCGTTCAATAACTTCTTGATGGCCCCGGCCAGCGAGAGAGCATTCCGGGTCGGCACGAGAAAACCATTTTCTCCGTCCCGGACCACTTTCCGGCAGCCTGGGATATCTGTCGCGACGATCGGGCGCGCACATGCAGCGGCCTCGATCAGCGACTTGGGAACGCCCTCACCATAATAAGTGGGCAGGCATACAATATGCGCCTGCGGGTAGACCTGTTCCATGTCATTTCGCCAACCCCACCACTCGATCAATCCCTCACTTACCCACTGCCTCAACTTTTTCGCAGTGATCGTATCCCGTCTGTTTTCATCGGGACCTCCGACCAGCACAAAACGCGCATCCAGGCCTTGTTGTTTTAGCATCCTAGCGGCATCGACAAAATAATTGACACCTTTTTCTTCCATCAACCTGGCAGCCAGAAGGACAACGGGTTTTCCTTCGCGCTCGGCTGACGGTGTAAATTTCGATAAATTGACTCCCGAGCCTCCCAGAATGAAATAATTTTCATTTTTGTCTCCATCATGTCTCACCAGGTTCTGTATATCCTCCGTATTCTGGAACAATACCTTCGTATTGGACAATGCCAGGCGGTACAGGATCCTGACAATAAACTGCATGATCTTTTTACCGGGAGACTGGCCGGAAAAAACATACCCGAGGCCCGTGATCGTATTAACAATTTTATTTACCCGGACAAAATGCGCAGCGATCGATCCATAGATCACAGCCTTTGGAGTGAAATGATGCACGATATCCGGCCGTTCCCGTTTGTAGAACTTGTAAATCTGGTACATGGAGCTGATCTCTGCAAATGGATTGATGCCGCGTCTTGAGAGGGTCAGGTCTTCCCACCGAAAACCCTGCTCCACAAGCTGCTGAGTAAACTCGTCGCGCGGTGAAAAAAGTACCACCTCATGCCCGGCTTCCCGCAAGGCTTTGATGAGTGTTAACCGATAATTATGGATGTTCCAGCTTGCATTGGCCAAAATAATGATTTTCAGGTGATTTTCCTTGATCGCAATCTTAAGAGGCAGCATTATTCAGATCAAGAAGCGAGGGCCATTCGCCGTCTGGTTGGTGGTCGGATCAATGCCAGGAAAGAGTCTCAATTTGAGAGGGGCAAGCTGGAAGCGGCGATCTGATCGAATATTTTTCGTAAATTATACCTTTGTGCGAACATGGAATGGCTCATCCGCGGGGATATGGAATGAGATCGTTTTGTTTGCATAACTTGGCGCGAATTTAAAATAGGATAAAATGATGGTTTCCTGCCGGGAATACGCTTTAGCGTGGGATCGATCCCGGACACAATTCATGGATATGAGGCCCGGATATGGGTTTTCAATGCACTGGTCTAAACAAGGTTTTTGCATCTCCTGCTGGAGACGTTGTTGCAGTCAAGGACGTCAGTTTCAGGGCCGAGGATGAGCAGTTCGTTTGTATCGTCGGGCCGAGCGGTTGTGGAAAGACAACCCTGCTCAGGATGATCGCCGGCCTGGAACCGCCCAGCTCCGGGCAGATCGTTTTCAACCAACCCACGAAACCCGGCCAACTGCGTGGTGCGATGGTATTCCAGGACCTGGGGCTTTTTCCATGGATGACCATTCTGGATAATGTCGCCTACGGCTTGGATATGCAGAGAATACCCCGGACGATCAGCCATGCCCGGGCAAAAGACTTTCTGACCCGGGTCGGTCTGGATGGTTTCGGTCACCGGTATCCGAACGAACTCTCAGGTGGCATGCGACAAAGGGCGGCGATCCTGCGCGCGTTTCTCGCCGATTCACAGATCCTTTTGATGGACGAACCATTTGGGTCTCTGGACTCACAGACCCGTTTGGTGATGCAGGAAGAACTCCTGCGCATCTGGAAGGAATATCGCCGTACGGTGTTGTATGTGACGCACGACATCGAGGAGGCGATCCTGCTGGGTGACAAGATCATCGTGATGAGCGGACGGCCCGGCACTATTCGTGAAATCATTCCGGTTAATCTGGAGCGCCCACGCCATCTTTCGGACCGCAAACATCCGGATGTGGCCGAGATGCGGCTTCGGATCTGGAAGATGCTGGAAGACGAAGTGCGGCGCGACTTGAAATTACCCTCATGAATAAAGTGACATTCCTTTCTAGCAGATCGGGGAAAAACGTCGTGTCGGTCCTGACCGTCCTGGCAGTTTTTGCAGGCTGGGAATTGTTATCGCGCGCGGGCTTGCTATCCAGAATATTCCTGCCCGCACCGTCGCGCATTTTTTCCTTTTTACTCAAATCCCTGCTCAGCGGCGAAATGGTGGTCGCCTTCTACATGACCATGAGCCGCATCATCGCCGGTTTCCTGCTTGGAGCAATTCCGGGGCTGTTCCTGGGCTGGGCGATGGGCTGGTCCGCTCGCTTGCGCAGGTTGATGGACCCGGTGATCGCCGCAACTCATCCGATCCCCAAAGTTGCAGTATTT
>CAYUUJ010000109.1:0-7023 GCA_964447845.1 uncultured Anaerolineaceae bacterium | reverse complement strand
GACGAACAAACGGACGTGTTCGTGATGCGACGCAAGCGCATGGTGGCAGTCACCCCGCTCAGCTTGGATATGACCGCCAGGGTGAGTCTGGCGGAGTTCGAGAATACACTCCGGAATTAAAACAAAAACGGGCCCTAAGGCCCGTTTTTTATTCTGAGAAGTGTGGAGTCAGCTTGGAGACCAGCTTGTCCTTGGGTTGGAAGCCCGTCATGCGTTCCTTGAGCTCGCCGCCCTTGAAAAGCATCAGGGTGGGAATGCCCAGCACACCGTATTGCATCAATAAATTGGGGTTCTGGTCGGCATCCAGTTTTACAACCTTAACCTTGCCCTGCCAATCCACTGATAACTGCGTGACGATCGGGTCGAGCATCTTACAGGGCTGACACCAGGTGGCGGTAAAATCCACCAGCACCGGCCCGGATTCATCCAAAACTTCATTTTGAAAGTCTGCTTCGGTAACATATTGCATTTCAGTCATACATACCTCCGCCTAATGGACGAAGTGTAGGACGGATGTATTACGTTGACTCTGCCAAATGCACGTGTTAAAATGCAGTCCGCTTGTATCTGGATGCTCCAGGGCGGGCACGGGCGCGTAGCTCAACGGCAGAGCAGTAGCCTTTTAAGCTATTGGTTCAGGGTTCGAATCCCTGCGCGCTCACTGAATTCACAGCTCCCAGCACAACCAACTGGTACAGTCCCCCGATCACCACATCTGCATCTTTTAGGATCATAGGTTTTCCGATCCCGACCGTTCCCATCCCTGCGCGTTGGGCCGCTTGGATTCCTGCTTCGGCGTCCTCGAAAACGATACAACCAGCCGGTGAAACACCTAATTCCGCAGCCGCGCTTAGAAAGACTTCGGGATCAGGTTTGGCTTGACTCACCTTGTTGCCATCTATGACGGCATCGAAAAGTTCCGTGATTCCAATTCGTTCCAGGATCAGTGGGGCATTTTTGGAGGCGGAGCCGATCGCGGTTTTGACTCCTTTAGCGCGCAGGCCGCGCAGATATTCCGATGCACCGGGCAGGATCTCGCTCACATCCATGCGCTGGATGTAATCCACATACCAATTGTTCTTTTGGGAAGCCATATTCTGCCTGGCAGCTTCATCCACATTTAAACTCCCGATCTCGAGCAGGATCTCCAAAGAGCGGATGCGGCTGACTCCCTTAAGCCGCTCATTATCGGCCTCCGTGAAATCGAAGCCGTATTCATTGGCGAGCCGCTTCCAGGCCAGATAGTGGTATTTGGCGGTATCGACAATGACACCGTCCAGGTCAAAGATGGCCGCGCGCATTTCCCGGATCATGAGACTCTTTCTTCTTTCCTTCTTTCTTTCTTCCTTAACCATGTCATTGCGAGGAGGGCACTTCGCTCCGCTCAGCATAAATTCCGCCCGACGTGGCAATCTCCTGTTTGAGGTCTTCACCCCTAACCATGAGATTGCCACGCTCGCGGGAGAACGCTCGCTCGCAATGACATATATCAAAGTGGAATATTGATTTCGCCGGCTTGCGTCAGCTTGTGGCTGGTCCCACCCACCGAAACGGATACAGATCCGTTCGTTGAAGCCGTTGATTTAACGGTGACACCCTCCGCGGATAGCGTGATGATCAGTTTTTGCCCGCGAAAGATAAGCGGCAGCCTCACCTTTTTCCAGTGCGAGGGCAATCGCGGGTCGATGGAGAGCGTATCCTCCGAACAGCGAATACCGCACAGACCAAAGACCGCCGACATCCACGCGCCGCCATTGCCGGCCGGATGAGTACCACCGATATACAGCGGGCCGACATATTGCTTGCCTTCGCCGTTCAGATCGATGGTGGCGGTTTTCATGAAATATTTGTACGCCCAATCCACTTTCCCGATCTGGGCGGCGATCAACGAGTAGGAGCAGGCGCTCAGGCTGGAACCATGTTCGGTGCGCGGTTCGTAGTATTCCCAGTTGGCGGATTTTGTTTCCAGCGAATAGCGCTCGCCAAAGAGATAAAGCATCAGCACCACATCGGCTTGTTTGATGATCTGCGTGGTGGTGGCGAGACCGCTTCCGCCGCCGAAGTATTCGTGGGGATGCAGTTTCCGTTCCAGCAGATTCTTTAACGGAATATTTTCCAGCGTGAAATAACCGTCGAACTGCGGGATCAAGCCTCCGGGGGAGTCAGCGTCCGGCTGGTGAAGTTCCTTCGCCACATGCGCGATGAGGGTCAGGTCCCGCTCGAAGTCCAGAGCCGTTACCAATTCCCCGTAGAACTCCGGAGAATTTTTCCGGAGATATGCGGCGACCCGCAGGCAAACCTCGAAGGTGTGCGCCACCATGCGGTTGGTGAAGGCATTGTTATGAACGCGTTCATGATATTCGTCCGGCCCGGTGATATCCAGGATCTCGTAGCGCTGCCTGCCCGGGTTGTAATAGACATGCGATAGGAAAAAACGCGCACACTCAAACACGACTTCCGAGCCACCCGCCCGCCAGATGGATCCATCACCGGTGTGAGAAAAATATTGCCAGAACGCATAAACGATATCGGCGCTCACGTGCACCTGCTTATCGCGGAAATAAGTGCGCATGGGGCGGTTGGTAAACACATCCGTGACATTGAACAGTGTGCAGGCATCATCGCCGGTATCCTGACTCTCCCACGCATAGAAGGCGCCGCGGTAGCCGTACTCGCGGGCCTTGCGGCGGGCGCCCTCCAGCATGTGGTATCGATACAGCAATAGATTGCGCGCCAGGGCGGGGAAGGCGTGAGTGAAAAGTGGGAGCATGAAAATTTCTGTGTCCCAGAAAATAGCGCCTTTGTACATTTGACCCGACATGCCGCGCGCAGGGATGGAGGCGCGCTCGGTGTGTGCCGGCACGATCGAGAGCAGGTGATACATGCTGAAGCGCAGGGCTTGCTGGGCGGCGGAATCGCCATCGATCTGGATGTCGCAAGCCTCCCAACGCTGCGACCAGAGAGCAGTATGTTCAGCGAGCAATGCTTCGAAACCGAGCGAGGCGGCTTGAAGGCAGAGGCCATGGCTGGTCTCAAGAGCATCCGGTGTATCGAGACCGGTCACGTGGGAGATGAATTTATAAAATGTAAAAGTACCCTGCACTCGGACACCGCGGATATGACGGATTTTCACGGATTTTTCTTTAAAAATTCCGCGTGAATCCGCGCCATCCGCCGCAGGATCCGCGTGCTGTTTTGAAAACGCGATCGATTCAGAAACGGCCAGCGGGACGGCATTTTCGTGGGTAACGGCGGAAACCGAAATGACCCCTTCCTTTTCACTGGCAGCAAAATCGCACAAGTGCGGTCCATTGATATCCCATACATCCCCATCGATGCCGGTTCGAATATCGATCACGCATTCGCGATCTGCGCTGATGGAATATTCCAAGCATAGGAGCTGATGCCGGGCCAGACTGGCAAAACGCCGCGCATGCACGGTGATCCGTGTCCCATCCGCGGCCTCGAAGGTGGTCTGTCTTTCATGCATGGCATTCTGCATGTCCAGGCCCTGAGTGTGAGCAATGATCTTGCTGGTCAGCGCGTGAAGCGGCTCCCCTTGATACACGACCTGCACAAAACACCCATTCGGCAGATTGACCGGTTCGCGCCACTGGTCGCCGACCTGGTCATACAGCCCGGAGACGATGACCGCTGTCTTCTGGTCTTTGTTGAACTCCTCCAGTGTGCCGCGATAGCCGAGATAACCGTTACCGATCAGGAGCTTGTTGCCCTGTCGGTCGATATCTTCCGAAGTGAGTTTGTCTGTTTCGTTGATCTTCCAGTCCACGTTAATTTCCAATTCTTTTTTGCACACGGATCCTGCGGCGGATTTCGCGGATTAACACTGAAAAATTTATAAAAAATCCGTGTTAATCCGTGTCACCCGTGAGATCCGTGTGCTGATTTTTGACGTTCAACTATCACGCTTTCCTGACCGATCTCCATCACCTGCCCGGCAACCTGCAGGACCACCGGCTGCCCTTCCACCACACGAATGACCGCTCCAGCCTGCGAGACCTCCAGCCTGATCAATGAGCCGCGATAAGACACCTGGAAACTATATCCACTCCAATGCTCCGGGATGGTCGGGTTGAAGGACAACATCCCGCCATCCGAGCGCATCCCGCCGAAGCCATAGACGATGTTCATCCAGGCCGCGGCGATCGAGGTGGTGTGAATGCCCTCGCCGGTGTTGCGATTGTAGTTATCCAGGTCGATGCGGGTTGCAAAGCGGAAAAAGTCGAAGGCTTCCTGGGGGCGCCCCAGCTCCGATGCCAATATTGAATGTACGGATGGCGATAGCGACGACTCGTGGATGCAGCGCGGCTCGTAATACTCATAGTTGGCCTGTTTTTCATCAAGCGAAAACGAACCGTTGTACAGGAACATGAACATCAGCACATCCGGCTGCTTGAGCATGTCGTTACGATAGATGCGGTCGTAAGACCAGTGATGATAGAGCGGGAAATCCGCCACCGGGATGGCGTCCACATCGATATGCGGCAGGTCGAAAAAACCTTCATGCTGTTCATACAGTCCGGTTCCGGCGTCGTAGGGGATGAACATCTCGGTCGCCATGCGCCGCCATTCTTTCAACTCGGCAGGTGTACAGCCGGACGCTGCGGCGCCGGCTTCATCCAGCACATTCAGCGTGAACTCAAAGGTCCGCCTGGCCATATAGTTGGTATAGGCATTGTGATTGACCATCATCTGGAACTCGTCCGGCCCCATCACGGCGTAGTAGCCAAACTTGCCCTTCGCAGACCACTGTCCGCGGCTGGCGAGAAAGCGGCAGATCTCCACCAGCATCTGCGCGCCCTCTGTTCTCAAAAAAGCAGTTTCGCCGGTTACGTTCACATAATGCGCGATCGCGTACGCCACCGCGGTCGTCGGCTGGAATTGCAGGCTGGCATGCTGCCAGAGCGTGCAGCTCTCCGTCCCATCCATGGTCGCCACCGGGTAACATGCGCCGGCGCAGTCCAATTCCTGCGCGCGCGCCTGCGCCTGAGGCAGGGTCTTATACCGAAAATCGATCAAGGCTTTGGCCGCCGCCGGGTCGCTGAATAAATAGAACGGCAGGCAATACGTCTCTGTATCCCAAAACGCATTCCCGTTATACGCTTCGCCGGTTAATCCCTTGGCGCCGATGTTGGCGCCGTCGATCACGCCGCGATAGGTTTGCTGCATCTGGAATATGCAGAAACGAATCCCCTGCTGTGTTTCCGCATCCCCGTCGATGGTGATGTCGGATCTCTCCCAGAACCTTTCCCAATAAACCCGGTTTTCCACCAACACTTCAAGGTACGTTTTTGTGGACGCCCTCAACTGGGACATTCCCCGCTCCCAGGCTTTATCCAACGCTTGAACTTTGTCCCGGTCCGTGTGCACGATCACGGTCTTCCCGACGACTGTTTCTTGACCCTCGACGACTCCCGCCTGCAGCCGCGCCCCTGCGAATTGTTCCGCTGCGATGGGCGTTCCCTCGGCTTCAGCGTGGATCTTCATCCCGGCGAACAGGCGATGACCGATGTTTTGACTCACTCCCAAAATAGCATTCGCTTGCTTGCGCGGACAATCCCAGAAACTCCGCCCGAAGGCGCGATGCGGCACCGAAAAGTCCAGCCCCATTGTCAGCGTGAGTTCCCCTGAAAAATTTAACGGCGTTAGGCGGATCTGTTGGTACGCCAGTTCCTTCGTCTGCATGCTGAGCAGGCGCAAGAAGACAAGCCTCAGCCTCTTCCCCGAGTCAGTCTCCCAGATAAACTCGCGCCGCAGTTCACCGGTGCAGAAATCCAGCTCACGACGAAATTCCAAGAACTTGCTCGTGGCCAGGTCGAGCGTCTCTCCGTCCAGTTCCAGGCGCGTATACAGCCAGTTGACTGTGTTGACCATGAAGCACAAGCGATTCGAGATGCCCTTGTAAGACGGCCCTTCGGTAAAGTGCTCCGCATAGATGCCGTTCAGGTAAACACCAACCAGGCTTTCGCCCGAATAGCCCTCGTCGAAGAAAGCGCGCGCTCCCTGATGCTCATTCGCCAATGAGAACAGGGATTCCGAAACCTGGCTTTTATCGGCGTGAAACCCATCCTCAATGATCTTCCAGGGATCGGTCAGCAAATACTTTTCTGGGACTTTTGACATCCGAAATATGCTCGTTTTCTATGTCATTGCGAGCCTGCGGGAAGCAATCTGCCGTTTGACGTTGGAGATTGCCACGTCGGGCTACGCCCTGCTCGCAATGACATACTTCGTGGTTGAACGTTCAACCGACTTTCTAAAAAAAGAGAGGCCTAGGCCGTCTCTCTGGAAACCAGGTGCACCGGCAGGATCAGCCGGCTGCCGAGCGAGGTCTTTTTGTTCAAAATTTTCAAGAGTGTTTTGGCCGCCGTCTCGCCCTTCTCGAAGATGGTCTGGTCGATCGTGGTCAACTCGGGATGCACCTGCCGGCCGATATGGATGTTATCGAAACCGACCAGGCCGAAGTCCCGCCCAACGCGCACGCCTTTCTTGAGCAGCCTGTGTAACAGGCCGGCCGCCACCATATCCTCGGTGCAGAACGCAGCATCCATTTGCTGCGCCGAGAGCAGATCGGCAAACTGCATCCCGGCTTCGAACGGCATGCCGCTCACGTCGTAGACGTGTTCCTTGTAACCGGCCTCTTTCATCGCGCGTTTGTAGCCATCGTAGCGCTTCTGCATCAAGGGACCCGTCAGGTCCACGGCGCATAATGCGATTTTCTTATATCCTTTGCCGATCAGGTGCTGGGTGGCGGCATAGCCACCGGTTTCGTCGTCGGAATTCACATAGGAAAAATTGGCATAACTTCCTCGCGAGTAATTATCGATCAGCACCACCGGGATGGCTTTTGAATTCAGGTCGTTCAGAAAGCCCCGGTCGTATTCACCGATCGCCAGGCTGCCGTCCACATTGCGGGCATCGATCCAATCGCTGACCTGCAGGAGTTTTTCCTTGTGCGGGACCGAAAAAATGATCAGGTCGTAATAGGCTTCATCCCGCAGG